>JBCBYJ010000058.1:0-9207 GCA_039815905.1 Pseudomonadota bacterium
CAAAGCGGCAAATGCCGCTTTGCTGACCCGCTTACCGGATGTCGGCGAGCTGTTCCGCGAACGCGTTCCAGCCGATCCGACGGCGCTTTTGCAGGCCCGCAAACGCGTTCAGAGCGCGCTCGCTTCGGCGCTCAGCGATGAGGCCAGCGCGATCCTGTCGCAGCCCGCGCCAACCCCGTTTGCTCCAGATGCCGCGCAGTCGGGTGAGCGCGCCTTGCGCGCGGCTATGATCGTCTTGATGGGCGCGCGGCAGGACCCGGCGGCAAATGCGCGCTTGAAACTGGTCTTTGATGACGCGACAAACATGACCGAGAGCTTGGCCAGTTTGCGTGCGCTCTGTCAGTCGGACAGCCCGCAAAAGCAGGCAGCGCTGGAAGCCTTCGCGCATCGCTGGAAAGACAATCCTCTGGTCATGGACAAATGGTTCGCGGTGCAAGCCGGTGCGGGCACGTGCAGCGATATTGAGCGCCTGATCGCCCGCAAAGATTTCGAGCTGACCAACCCTAATCGCGTCCGCGCCGTGATCGGTGTATTTGCGATGCAGAACCTGTCCAGCTTCCACGCGCCGGACGGTCTCGGGTATAAGCTCGTGACCGATATGGTTGAACAGATCGATGCGATGAACCCGGCGCTCGCGGCGCGTTTAATGACGGCATTTGAACCCTGGAAGTCGTTAGAACCGCGCGCGCGAGGCGCGGCAGAGGCCAGTTTGAAGGCGCTCCGCGACAAGGATTTATCCAAAAACGCGTCTGATATTATTTCTCGGACTTTGGGCTAAGCGCTCAATTCTTAACAGAATCGTGTCACTGGTTAACCAATCTTGAACTTTCGGCCTTGAAAGGTGCCGAGTGAAGTTGCGCGCCGCATTCGGGCGCAACCAGAAAGGTACGGGCTTTGTTGCGTCAAAAGACGAAGGCAGGGAAGATAAATCCGGCGGGGCGTAAAGCGTCTCGGCCCATGCTTAGTCTGACAAAAGCGCTCGGATTGATTATTTTGATCGAAGGCATCGCGCTCGGTCTCAAAGCCTATGATGATCGCGGCCGCGCGCTGGCTGCCAAAGAGATACAGACCCAACGCGAAGCGCTCGCCGTCTCAGAACGTTTGTCGGGCAAGATCGCCACCGTCGAGCAGACCATGCGGCTCGGATATCAAGCCGGTTGGTCGCCCTCGCAAACCGCCCGGGCGCATCCCGAATTAGAGACCGTGGTGACGCTGACCGACGCGCTGACCGCTGTCCCGGGCTCGCGCCTGAGAGAGGCCGGCGAAACCGGATCGGCCTTGGTGGCCAGCCGACAGTTGGCGGGCATGACCCCGGCAGAGGATTTTGTCGTCGTTTATGATCCAGAATCTGGCGGCGCTCGGGTTGGCTTTGTCGCCAGTTCTGCCTGGATGCCGCAAGCCCAGGGCGATCGATCGTTTCGTCTGGTCATTGGCAGCTTAGATGGCGGGTCCTATGGCTCGGCGCAGCAAGTTTCAGCCTGTTCGCCGATCCCGCAATCGACACTATCGGTCTGTACGACCACCGGATATCCGACCTTTACGCGGGCCATGCTGCTCGATCTATTGGTCTATGCATTGCTGTTGCTCGCGCCCGCATTGGCGATTCTCGGTCTGTTTCGCTTGCTCGAACAAAGGCGCATTGAGTCGCAAGCCTATGAAGGCGAAGCGACCCGGGCTGGGCGCATTCTCAAGACGGTTTTAAACCAAGCCAAAGCCGGCTTCTGGTCATGGAACCCGAGAACTGGGTTTTTCTCCTTTAGTGAAGAAGCGGGCCAATTGCTCGGGGCGCCGGGCGAGATTGAGTGCACGGCGGACGAGTTTCTGCGCTTTGTCGGCGAGGATCATCGCGGCGCTGTCGAGCAATCTCTCTCGACGCTGCGTGAACGCGGTTTCATCTCACAAGTGTTTGCCGGCACAGACAAAACCACTTGGTTCGATTTGAGCGCGAAGCCGGATGAAGCGCATGGCGCGCTGAATGGCATTATTCGCGATGTCACGGATATGAAGCTCGCCATCGCGCGCACCAAACAGGCCGAAAACCGACTGCGCGGCGCGCTTGAGGGCTTTTCAGGCCCGTTCGCGCTCTGGGATCGACGCAAGCGCCTGATCTATTGGAACCGAGCCTTCCTCAAAGTCTTTGGCTTGGAGCCCACGGTCCGCGCGGGCATGGGCTATGACACTGTGATGTTAGCGCAGGCCGCCAATGTCATTGAGCGCCGCCCAAAATCCCCTGACGATCGCGCTGAGATTGTCAAAATTCAAAATGGACAATGGTTCAAACTTGTCGAGCGCACGACCAAATCTGGCGGCATGATCACAGTCGGCTTGGACGTCTCCAGCGATGTCCGTAACGAAGTCGAGCTGACCAAACAGCAAGGACGTTTGCGCAAGCTCGTGGCGGAACTTGAGCGCTCTGAAACGACGGCTGCGCAGCTCACGAAAAGCCTGAAAATGGAAAAACAGCGCGCTGAGCGCTCGGCCAATTCCAAGAGCGCATTCCTCGCCAATATGAGCCACGAATTGCGCACGCCTTTGAATGCGATCAATGGCTTTTCGGAAATCCTGGTCGACGAAATGTACGGCCCGCTCGGAGATCAGCGCTATAAGGAATATGCGCAGGATATTCTCGATTCCGGCAAACACTTGCTGGATATGATCACCGACATACTCGACATGGCGAAAATTGAAGCCGGAAAAATGACCGTTGATCTGCATCCAATCGATATTGTCGATCCGGTGGATGCGGCGATCCGGATGATCCGGCGCAAAGCCGAAGACAAAGAGGTCAGCCTGAACCTGGTGGCCAATCCGGATCTGCCCCTCGTCGATGCAGACCATCGCGCCATTCGCCAGATGATCCTCAACCTGGTCTCAAATGCCATCAAATTTACCGATCAAGGCGGCGACGTGCGGGTCAGCGTGGATCGCAAGGGCGAAGAGGTGCGCATCGCCGTGCGCGATAATGGCATTGGCATCCCGTCCGAAGCCTTGCCGCGCCTCGGTGAACCTTTTGAGCAAGTCAGCGATGCGCGCGATCGAAACTTTGATGGCACCGGTCTTGGGCTGGCGCTGACCAAGTCTTTCGCGGAAATGCATGGCGGACGCCTGATCATTGCCAGCGAAGAAGGCCGCGGCACGCAAGTCAGCTTTTTCTTACCCGTCTCAAAGTCCAATGCCGCCGCGATCAGTTCGGTCGCTTAATCCCTCGCGGCGAGGGTCTCAATCACAAAGCCAGCCGCTTGCGCCGCACAGTCTGACCCGGCGAGCCGCATGGCCTGCGCGCGGTCGCGTCCGGATCGGCTTGCCGCAGTCGCCCGCGCTTTAATCTCAGTCCGCGCAAGCAAGTCGCGCTGACCACTTGTGACCAGACTGATGGTCATTTCACACACCGCGGTTTCGCCGCGCAGATTGAACACTTTGAACTGACTGGCGAGCTCGACGGGCGCAATCACGCCGAGTTCTGGCAGGAGCGCGTGACCGCCCGTGCCAACTTCGAAACTGTCAATCATGGCGAGCTGCATTTGCCGCGTCGCACTGCCGGACCATTCAACGCCTGGGATCAGCCGTAGCGCGCCATCGCGCGCCTCGCTGACCAGACCCGGCCCGGCAATCAAGCGTGGCGCTTCGGGTTCGCGGACCGTCACATGGCTTTGCAGACCGGAATAGGGCTCAGCGGCATCGATCCGATAAAGGGCGTCCGGCGCCGACGGTTCGGGCAAGACTGAGACACAGGCCGATAAAGCGAGGCCAGCCGCGACGAGACAAAGAGGGGCGATCTGAATACGCATTAGCGGCGATCCTCATACGGTAAGGGTTTGCCGACGACGAGCCCTTGCGGGTTTTGCTCAATGTCGCGGGTTAAGCGATCCAACCGCGCGATCAGGACCCGCAATTCCTGCGCCGCTAAGCTCGATTGTTGCATCGTGTCGGAGGCCCCACCTTCGACCAAAGCGGTCGCGGCTTGAATGGTTTTGCGGCTTTCGGTCAGGGTCTCGCTGGCATTGCCGGTCGCGGCATTCAGCGCGGTGACCAAGCTTTTCAGCTCCGCCGACAGGCTCGCCATTTCCCCATCAAGCGATCCGGCAACCCTGGTCATGTCGTCGGAGGCCCGAGAGAGATTGTCCCCGGCGCGCTGCAAAGACGCGAGCGTCGCGATGCTTTGCGCCAGCAAGGCTTTGTCGTCTTCTGAAAGCGCCGCGGTAATGTCGCGCACATTGACCAAAATGTCCGACAAAGCCGCAACGTTGTCGTCCGTCAAAACCCCGCTTAATTGTTCCATAGTCATCCCGGCTTGGCCCATAATCTGCGCGCCGCCATCAAACAAAGCCGCAAGCGGGGTCTCGCCCGCTTCGATCACCGGCACTTCTTGATATGGCGGCGGCAAAAGCGGGCCAGCCGTGTCGCTGCCCGCATTGATCTGGACGAAGGTGACGCCGGTAATGCCGGCAAAGTCGATAATCGCCGTCGAGTCCGATTTGACCGGCGTGGCGCGGTCAACGCGCAGCCGGGCGCGCACCATCGCAGCATCGCGCCGGTCGATGCGGACACTTTCCACTTCGCCGACTTTAATCCCAATATAGCGCACCGAGGCGCCCTCTTCCAAAGTTACGGGGCCTGGAAAGACGACATCATAAATCGCATAATCGCGATTGAACTGCGATGAGCCGAGCCATAGCGCAAAGCCGATCACAGCCGCCGCCGCCATCAGCACAAAAGCGCCAATCAATGCGTAATTCGCACGTGTCTCCATCATCCGGCTCCCATAATCGCGCCGCGGCCTCTCGGACCCCCGAAATAGTCTTGAATCCAGGGATGAGGCTCTCGTCTCAATTCATCCATCGTGCCAACTGCCAGAACACGCTTGTCGCCCAGCACGGCGATGCGGTCACAGGTCACGGCCAGCGTATCGACATCATGGGTGACCAAAAACACCGTTAATCCCAATGACTTCTGCAGATCGCGGATCAATTGGTCAAATCCTGCCGCGGTGATCGGGTCAAGGCCCGCGGTCGGCTCGTCCAGAAATAAGAGCGGTGGATCCAGCGCCAGCGCCCGCGCTAAAGCGGCGCGTTTGCGCATCCCGCCGGACAGATCAGAGGGGTATTTCCGCCCCGCCCAAGTCTCTAAGCCCGACATGCGGATTTTCTGATCCGCCAATTGTTTCGCCAGGCTAAGCGGCAGATCTGTGTGCTCTTTGAGCGGCACCATGACATTCTCGCGCACAGTCAAATTCGAGAATAACGCCCCATCTTGGAACATAATCCCCCACAGCCGCTGCAAAGCGGTGACGTTTTCGGTCTGCAGATGAATGACATCCTGCCCGAAGACTTCCACCGCCCCCGCGCTCGGGTCTTTTAGGCCGGTAATCGCCCGCAATAGCACAGACTTGCCGCAGCCTGAGGGGCCGATAATGCCAATCACTTCGCCAGAGCGCACATCCAAATCGAGATGTTCGTGCACGACATGCGTGCCATAGGCGGTTTTCAAGCCGCGCACTTTAATCGCAATGTCTGGGATCGCCGCCTCACTCATAGGCCCATCTCCATATAGAAAATGGCGAACAGGGCATCGATGACGATGATCGCGAACAGCGCCTGGACCACGGATTTGGTGGTATGATGCCCGAGCGATTGGACGCTGCCGCCGACTTCCAAACCCTGACGACAGCCAATCAAAGCGATTGCGAGGCCGAAGACCGGCGCCTTAGACATGCCAATCCAAAACTGGCTGAGCGGGACATTGTCTTGCAGGCGATTGAAAAACACCGTCGGATTGATGTCGAGCACCAACCAGCCCACCGCCATCCCGCCCGCCATCGCGGTCAGCATGCCAATAAAGGTCAGGACCGGCAGCATAATCATCATTGCGAGGACACGCGGCGCAACGATGACATTCATCGGGTCGAGCCCGAGGGTTTGCATCGCATCAATTTCTTGGCGCATTTTCATCGCGCCTATCTGCGCGGTGAAAGCCGAATTGGTACGGCCGGCGATAATGATCGCGACCAAAACGCCGCCAAGCTCGCGCAGGACACCAAAGCCGACCAGTTCAACGACGAAGATCGTCGCGCCAAACTGAGCCAGCGTCGTGGCGCCAATAAAGGCCACGACCATGCCGACAAAGAAACTCAAAAAAGCAACGATTGGGACCGCGTCCAAGCCCGCCTCTTCCATCACCGACACCAAAGCGGTCCAGCGCATCTTGGCCGGGCGCCACACGACATTCGAGATGGATAGCAGGGTCGCGCCCAAAAACGACAAACTTTCCAGCGCTTCCTGCCACATATGCTCGGCATTGCGTCCCGTGCGCTCGAGCAAGTCGACAAAGCCATGGCCGGGCTCGGTCACGGGCGGCGCGTGCTCTTCTTGTGTCGCGAGCGTGCGCGCTTGGTGCAATAAAGCTGCGGTCTCTTCGCGCGCGCCGATCAAGACCGGCTCGCCGTCCAAGGCGCGCAGCGCTCGGTCAATCACGAACGCGCCTGCGGTATCGAGCCGCCCGATGTGCGAGAGATCGACCTGATCGAGCCCTTGCGCCGCGCTGATATCGCAAAGCTGCGCCAGCTTTTCCTCCACCGCAGCAAGGCGCATCACCACCCAATCCCCGGAAAGCACAAGGCGCGGGCGATCTCCCCCAATGAGTTCAAAAACGGGGGTCAGCAAATCATCGCTTGGTTTCGACACTATTTACCTTAATCAAACAGGCTTTAAGACGACCCCCAGAGCCTCACACAAATTTTACAGATCCGGCAAAGATTTCATCCATGCGCCAGATGACCATCACCCCAGTGTCTTCGCCGCTAAAAGCGGCTTTTGCAATCTCTCGTGGTGCAAAGTCGACGGCCGAAACGGTCCGCGTGGAGATTCGCGACGGCGACCATGTTGGCCGCGGCGAATGCGTGCCCTATGCCCGCTACAAGGAAAGCCGGGTCAGTGTCGTGGCGCAATTGTCGGGCATTGAGAAAGACATTGGCGAGGGCCTGACACGCCAGGACTTACAGCGCCGCCTGCCCGCCGGGGCCGCGAAATGCGCCGTCGATTGTGCGCTTTGGGACCTAGAAGCGAAACAGACTGACACGCCGGTTTGGGCGCTGGCAGATCTGCCCGAGCCAAAACCGCTGCCGACGACAATGACAGTCAGTCTGGATGAGCCGGACGTGATGGCCGAAGCTGCAAAAGCCACGCATGCGAAAATCCTGAAGCTCAAACTGGGCGGCCCCGCCGATATCGTCCGCTTAGAAGCCGTCCGCCGCGCGCGTCCGAATGCCAAAATCATCATTGATGGCAATGAAGGGCTCGACCCGGCTGAGTTTCCGAAACTCGCGACCAAAGCGGCGGAATTGGGCGTTGTCCTCATCGAACAACCCTTCCCGGTGGGTCAAGACGGGGCGCTCACGCAGCGACCCGGTCATGTCGCCATTTGCGCCGATGAAAGCATGCACACGCGGGCTGACATTCAAGGTCTCGCCAGAAAGTATGACGCGATCAATATCAAGCTCGACAAGGCTGGCGGCCTCACCGAAGCGCTGCGCATCATGAAAGAAGCGAAACGCTGCGGCATGGGCACAATGGTCGGCTGCATGGTCGCCGGCTCACTCAGCATGGCGCCGGCGATATTGCTCGGCCAAGTCGCCGATTTGATTGATCTCGACGGCCCGCTTTGGCTGGCACAGGATGTCCCGCACAAGTTACGCTATGAAGATGGCGAAGTGTTCCCACCCAGCCGCGCGCTCTGGGGCTAAGCGTTAAACCGTCACCACGACTTTGCCGAGGGCTTTGCGATCGATCAGATATTGGATCGCTTCGCCGCCGCGCTCCAATGTAAAGCTTTCAGAGACGTGCGGCTTGATCTTGCCGTCTTGATACAGGGCGAACATCTCGGCCAAGTTTTGCTGATTGGCAGCGGGGTCGCGCGCCACGGCCGCGCCCCAGAACACGCCGCGAATGTCGCAGGATTTCAACAGCGTCAGATTGAGCGGAATCTTTGGAATGCCCGCCGGGAAGCCGACCACCAAATAGCGCCCTTCCCAATTCATCGCGCGCACCGCTGGTTCAGCATAATCGCCCCCGACGCCATCATAAATGATGTCGACCCCGCCGCCGCTGACCTCTTTGATTTGATTGGAAAAGGCTTTTTGCTGCGCCCGGTCGAGCTCACCGCGCTCATAGATCAGGCCTTTATCGGCGCCTTTGGAGAGACAGAAATCGACTTTCTCTTGCGTGGAACAGGCCGCAATCACGTTCAGGCCCATCGCCTTGCCAAGCTCAACCGCCGCGATGCCCACGCCGCCGGCCGCGCCAAGCACGAGCAATGTCTCGCCAGGTTTCGGATCGGCGCGGTCCTTGAGCGCATAATATGACGTGCCATAGGTCATCACGAAGGCCGCAGCCTCGTCGAACGGCACCGTATCAGGGATCGGAATGCAGCGCCCGGCATCCAAAGCCAGCTCTTCGCGCATCCCGCCCCACCCGCAAGAGCCGATCACGCGCTGGCCGACTTGCAAATGGGTGACGCCTTCGCCAACCGCTTTGACGACACCAGACACCTCGCCGCCGGGACTGAACGGACGCTCGGGTTTAAACTGGTACATGTCTTTAATGATCAGCGTGTCCGGGAAGTTCACCCCAATCGCTTTGACGTCAATGATGACCTCGCCTTTGCCCGGTATCGGACTTTCAATCTCTTCCAGTACCAAAGTGTCTGGACCGCCCGGGGCTTTTGAGAGCAAAGCTTTCATGATTCAGGTTTCCTCATCTCTTTCATTGACGCGGCTTTGGTAGCCATGGCAACCGGCGCTGTGAAGGTCTGACGTAGCGGAGACGATCAGTTTGAACACAAGCATCCTGTTCTGGAGTCTCGCCGGTGGCTTGGCGTTTGCGTTTGCGCTGGCGGTGCAAATGCGCGTGGTCACAGCTTTGGTCTTACGCCGCGCCCTTGGCGCTTGGCGCGAGCCGCTGACTGACCGCGAGAAAGCCAATGCCGCCGTGATGGCCGCAGCGGGGACGCAGCCTTTGCCCGACGCGGCAGATCCTTGGCTGGGCGAGGCGGTGGCGCATTTGCAGGCGACGTATCCCAGTCCTTTGCAGCATTTGCGCACCGCGCGCCGGTATAGTTTGGTCACGCCGGTGCTCTTGCTCATAGTCTTTGCGCTCGGCCGATTGGTCTGGGGGGTGATTTGATGAAAGGCTATTTCGCAATCGGGGCGGAAGG
>JBCBYJ010000059.1:0-9162 GCA_039815905.1 Pseudomonadota bacterium
CGCTTTATGACATCTATGGCGATGGCAAAGCCGAAGTGTTTGGATCTTATGGCAGATATTTTTTGCCTGTGGCAACCAACACGAATATTCGACTCTCTGGCTCAGAACTATTCACGCAGGATTGGTATTATTTTTCCAGTATCAATGCTGATGATACACCCGTATTAGAAGGCGATCCTTTTAACTCTTCAGTGTTTGGTGACGGTTCTGTCCCCGACACGCGTTCGGTGGTGGATCAGGATCTTGAACCTATGTTCGTGGATGAGTTTATTTTGGGCGGGCGATATCAGTTGGATGATGATTGGTCGTTTAGCGCGAGCTACACGTTTAGAAGCCTTGAAAGCACCTTGGAGGACATCGCGGTCGATGCCGCCGTCATTGCTTATTGTGATGCAAACGGGATTGCAGGTTGCGACGATATTTGGACGGGGTTCCATTCTTACGTGCTGACCAATCCAGGAAAAGATCTGGTATTCATTACCGACGAAATTCCGGGCACAGATGGCTTTGTCGAAGTCCCACTCTCAGCCAACGATCTCGGTTACCCAGAAGCCACTCGAGAGTATGAAGCACTTGAATTGACCGCAAGGTACATAGGGGAAAGACTGACTTTAGACGGGTCATGGACCATTTCGAGAAGCGAAGGAAATTATGAGGGTCCAGTTAAATCCGACAACGGACAGGATGATGCTGGAATCACCACCAGTTTCGACCAACCTGGCCTAGTCGACGGAACCGATGGTCTTTTGCCAAACCACCGAGCACACAAATTTAAGCTTTTTGGCAATTATGAAGTCACTGAGCAGTTCAATGTTGGT
The DNA here is from genome assembly GCA_039815905.1 of Pseudomonadota bacterium. Classification (GTDB taxonomy): domain Bacteria; phylum Pseudomonadota; class Alphaproteobacteria; order Caulobacterales; family Hyphomonadaceae; genus Henriciella. The sequence continues at coordinate 819 of JBCBYJ010000059.1, forward strand.
GGAAATCTTCAGGTTAGCTCACCCCGTAAATTCGGGTGTATTGGTGTTCACCCGACGGACGTATTTGCACAAGCATATGGTGCCGAGTCTTTTTATTGCGGCGGCGAACTCACCCCGCGCGGATCACAATTGGAAAGTGACTGGATTTACGATGTCGACCTTAATTTTGTGTACGAAATCACCACGCTCCCGATCGGGCGGACCGTTGCGCGTGTGGATATCTTTAACGTCTTTAATGCAGACAGCGTATCCGACATTAGGGAACAGGGCGAAGATGATGGTGGCGGTGTAGCCCCCTACTACGGACGCGCTGCCGGTTACCAAGCCCCTCGGGCGGTTCGCTTTGGACTGAGCTGGGAGTTCTAGCCGCGGCGATTCAAACCTCCGTTCATTCAAACAAAAAAGGGCGGTCCGCATGGGCCGCCCTTTTCGTTTTTGCTGAGGGCAAAACGCCGCTAAGCCGTCGCCATTTTAAACGCGCGGCGGTTTTGGAGCGCTTCTATGGCTCCCACATATTCGGCTTCAAGCTTATCGACATATTCCGCCGTGCTCATGCGCGTTTTCACCGCGCCGATGCCCTGGCCACAGCCCCAGATGTCTTTCCAGGCTTTCGCTTCTTGATTGCCGCCAGAGCCAAAATTCATCGCGCTTGGGTCGCTTTCCGGCAAATCATTCGGGTCCAAACCGGCCTGCGCCACGGAAGGGGCGAGATAGTTGCCATGCACGCCCGTGAACAGGTTCGAATAAATGATGTCCTTGGCGTCGCTCTCAACGATCATATCCTTGTAGCCTTCATCGGCATTGGCCTCGTGGCAGGAAATGAACGCCGACCCAATATAACCGAAATCAGCGCCCATGGCTTGCGCCGCCGCGACCGCGCCGCCATTGCCCATGGCGCCTGATAGCGCCAGTGGCCCGTCAAAGAACTCTCGAATGTCCTGGATCAAGGCCAGCGGCGAGATCGTGCCAGCATGGCCGCCTGCGCCCGCCGCGACGGCGATCAGGCCATCAGCGCCCTTTTCGAGCGCTTTGCGCGCGAAGATGGTGTTGATGATATCATGCAGAACAATGCCGCCATAAGAGTGGATTGCCTCATTCACTTCAACCCGCGCACCGAGCGAGGTGATGACCACGGGAACCTTGTATTTGACGCACATTTCAACGTCATGATCGAGCCGGTTATTGGTCTTGTGCACGATCTGGTTGACCGCAAATGGCGCGGAGGGGCGATCTGGGTTTTTCGCATCATACTCCGCCAGTTCGGTCGTGATTCGGTCAAGCCACTCATCCAATTGAGCTTCCGGCCGTGCGTTCAGCGCTGGAAAAGACCCAACGACCCCAGCTTTGCATTGTGCGATCACCAGGTCGGGGTTCGAAATAATGAAAAGCGGGCTTCCAATCACTGGAATACGAAGGTTTTGCAGGACAGGAGGTAGCGCCATTGGGGTCTCTCAGTGGTTTCCGTTTACGTGAGCGTTGAGGTAGCATTCGCGGTCTGTTAGGCAAGCCCTTCCTGTAGGGCAGGTTTTGCGTCCTTCGTAGATTTTACGTATCGTAAGGCTTGTCAGCGCGTGCGCGCTGTTCCAGATCGCCAAGACGAAAGATTAAGAGGTGACATCTGTATGGCCGACGGGATGCTATCTTTATCGAGTGGCTTTGCCGAAGCAAGCGAGGCCGACTGGCTGGCGGCTGTTGAAAAGGCGCTGAAAGGCGCTGGCCTCGACAAGATCACGCGGCAAACGCGCGATGGTTTGCAAATCCACCCGCTCTATCGGGAGAGCGATTTTCCTAGCGCAGAGAGCGGGCGCGGCGCTCCGGGCGAGTCGCCCTATCTGCGCGGGGCGCCAGGCGAGCCCGATCCCCACTTGCCCTGGCAGATCCGCCAGACCTTTGCTCATCCGGATCCAGAAGCGACCAATCGCGAGATATTGCGCGATTTAGAACGCGGCGTGAGTTCGATCCATCTGGCGATTGAGTGCACCGGCCAGGTCGGGTGCATCATCACCAATCTGGACCAGCTTTCCGCCGCTTTGAAGGGCGTCCGGGCCGACATCGCGCCGGTGAGCCTCGGCCATCGCGGCGCGGGCTCTGGGGCCAGCGCTGCGGCCCTATTGGCGCTTTGGGCGGATCAGCAAGAAGCCCCGAAAACGCAACGCTTGGCCTTTAACATGTCGCCGGTCCGGCAATTGGTCCATACCGGTAAGATCGGCGGCGGGGTCGATGCGGCCATGGCGAAAACGGCCGCTTTAACGAACGTATTGTCGGCGAAATTCCCGAACGCCACCTGCCTGGAAGCCGATGGCCAGTCTGTCCACGAGGCAGGCGGCAGCGAAGCGCAAGAGCTGGGCGTGATGATCGCGGATGCGGTGGATACTTTGCGGCGCTTGGACGCTGCAGGTTTGCCGCTGGAGATCGGCGCTCAGCAAATTCAGTTTAAGATCGCGGTGGATGCCAATTATGGGATCGGTATCTCAAAGCTTCGGGCAGCGCGTCGGCTTTGGGCCCGCGTGCAGGCAGCGCTCGGGCTCGCGCCGACACCCATGCAAGTGCACGCGGTGACCAGTGCGCGAATGCTGACACGCTATGATGCTTGGGTGAATATATTGCGCGGAACAGCTGCGTGTTTCGCAGCGGCCACAGGCGGCGCGAATGCGATTACGGTGCGGGCATTCAATGAAGCTTTCAGCGTGCCAGAAGAATTAGGCCGCCGGATCGCGCGAAACACACAGATAATGGCGATGGAAGAGAGCGGCCTTGGACGCGTTGCCGATCCGAGCGGCGGCGCTTGGTTTACTGAGACACTTGGCGAAGATCTCGCGCAAGCGGCTTGGGAAGAATTTCAACAGATTGAGCGCGAAGGCGGTCTGATTGATAGCCTGGTCGCAGGCCAGGTGCAGGCGCGCCTTGAAACAACCCGAGCGGCTCTGATCAAGACTGTCGCGCGGCGAAAAATCCCGATCACAGGCGTCAGCGAATTTCCCCTAATCGAAGAAATTTCAGCGCCCATAGCAGAGGTGAAACGCCCGCCGGCCGGGGATGGCGTGGACGCAACGGGCCTCAGCGCGCTTTTGCCGGATGTCTCAATTGAGACCGGCGCAGATACGCTGGCAAAACCCTTAGAATGGATCAGCATCGCCGCACCTTTTGAGGCCTTACGCGACCGATCTGAGGCGCAGTTTGAAGCGACGGGGAACCGCCCCTCCATCTTCCTGGCAACGCTGGGACCGCTTGCAGAACATACCGCACGCGCGGACTTTGCGCGAAACCTCTTTGCCACAGGCGGCATCGAAGCGAAGGCTCCACCGGTGCCCCCAAAAAGCGTTTCCGATCTTGTCGCTGCGTTTCAGGCGAGTGGGTGCTCACTTGCCGTTCTATGCGGCACCGACAAGCGCTACACTGACTCTGCCGAGGACGCTGCACGGGCCCTAAAAGACGCCGGTGTGAGCGCACTTTGGGTGGCTGGAAAGTTTGAATCCGACGGCATAGATCGCCACATATTCATGGGCTGCGATGTCGTACACGAGCTCAACCTGGCAATGGCCGAACTGGGAGTGAAATAAGATGACGACATTTCCAGATTTCACCAAACTTGACTTAGGCCGTCTTGAGCCCCGCCCATCCTCGGCGCGGCCACGGACCTTGGCGACGCCGGAAGGCATTGATCTCGCCACCAGCTATAGCGCTGCAGATACCAAGGGGCTCGACTTCTTGGATGATTATCCAGGCCTCGCTCCGTTCGGACGGGGCCCCTACCCGACCATGTATACGCAGCGACCTTGGACGGTTCGTCAGTATGCCGGCTTTTCATCCGCAGAAGACTCCAATGCCTTCTATCGCCGCAATCTGGCGGCGGGCCAGAAAGGGCTATCTGTGGCTTTCGATCTCGCCACCCATCGCGGCTATGATAGCGATCATGTCCGCGTCAGCGGGGATGTCGGCATGGCAGGCGTGGCGATTGATAGCATTTACGACATGCGCACGCTCTTCTCGGGCATTCCACTCGATCAGATGTCGGTTTCGATGACGATGAATGGCGCGGTTTTGCCGATCATGGCGCTGTATATTGTGGCCGCTGAAGAGCAAGGGGTCGGGCCGGAAAAGCTCGCGGGCACGATTCAGAATGACATTCTGAAAGAGTTCATGGTCCGCAACACATATATCTATCCGCCAAAGCCCAGCATGCGGATCATCTCGGACATTTTCGCCTACACATCGCAGAATATGCCGAAATTCAATTCGATCTCGATTTCCGGCTATCATATGCAAGAAGCGGGCGCGACGGCGGATTTGGAGCTGGCTTACACGATTGCCGATGGCATCGAATATATCCGCGCAGGCGTCAATGCGGGCTTGGATGTCGATGCGTTTGCGCCCCGCCTGAGCTTCTTCTGGGCGATTGGCATGAATACGTTCATGGAAGTCGCCAAGATGCGCGCCGCGCGCCTGATCTGGGCCAAATTGGTCCGCCAAGAATTCGCGCCTCAAAATCCAAAATCGATCTCCTTGCGCACCCATTGCCAGACCTCTGGCTGGTCTCTGACCGCGCAAGACGTGTACAATAATGTCATTCGAACCTGCCTCGAAGCGATCGCCGCGGCGGGCGGACAGACCCAAAGCCTGCACACCAATTCTTTTGATGAAGCGCTGGCGCTGCCAACCGACTTCTCGGCCCGCATCGCCCGCAACACCCAGCTTTTCCTGCAACAAGAAGCTGGCGCTGCGCAAACCATCGATCCATGGGGCGGCTCTTACTATGTTGAGCGTCTGACGCATGACCTCGCCGCCAAAGCCCTGGAACATATTGCCGAGGTGGAAAAACTAGGCGGCATGGCCAAGGCGATCGAAGAAGGCATCCCCAAACTGCGCATCGAAGAAGCCGCGGCGAACACCCAAGCGCGCATCGATAGCGGCGAGCAGACCGTGGTTGGCGTCAATAAATTCCACCTGGATGAAGAAGAGGACGTGCCGGTCCTGAAAGTCGACAATGCGACGGTGCGCCGGATGCAGCTCGACAAACTGGCGCGCCTCAAATCTGATCGCAATCAGGCCGAAGTCGACGCCAAGCTGGAGGCCATCGCTGGCGCGGCTGCGGGTACGGATGGCAATCTCTTGGCGCTCGCCGTGGAGGCTGCGCGCGCCAAGGCAACGGTCGGGGAGATCTCGGAAGCGGTCGAGCGCAGTCAGGGTCGCCATAAGGCCGTTATTCGCTCCATTAAAGGCGTATACGGGGCTGGCGTGAAATCATCTGAGCGCGCAAAAGAGGCGGTTGGTCTCGCCGAAGCGTTCCGAACAAAGCATGGGCGCCGGCCCAAAATCTATATCGCGAAAATGGGTCAAGACGGTCACGATCGCGGCCAAAAAGTCGTCGCTTCGGCGCTGATGGATTTGGGCTGGGAGGTCGAAATCGGTCCCCTCTTCCAAACCCCTGAAGAGGCGGCCAAAGATGCCCGCGCCGCGGGCGTGGACATTGTCGCCGCCTCATCATTAGCCGCGGGTCATCTCACTTTGGTGCCGGAGCTAAAACGCGCGCTCGGCAATGAAGGTGCGGCCGCGACACAAATCATTGTTGGCGGAGTCATTCCGCCACAAGACTTTGACGCGCTGCAAGCCGCCGGTGCTTCAGCGATCTTTCCACCCGGAACCGTGATTGCGGATAGTGCCGTGGCGATGCTCGAAATTTTAACTGGCGATGGTGACGTGCAAGCGGCAGAGTAAGCGCGTCAACGTTTGGGGAGCCTTATGAAGAAACGCTTTTTTGTCGCCGCTCTATTTTCCGTCTGCGCGGCCTGCTCAGCGCCCATCGAGGCGCCCGACACTGGCCCCGAGACTGGCCTAGAGATCGCCAAGGTCACACCGATTTCAGGCCAAGAACAGATCGAGACGGCCTTGCAGCCCTCATTGGTCGTTAAAGGCGATGATTATTCTGATTATACACTAGATCAACGCCGCGCCTTTTATGGCGTGCCATCTGCCTCTGTCGCCATCGCCACCGGCGGCGAAATCGAATGGGCTGCTGGGTATGGCGATCGCACCGATTCCGATACTCTGTTTCAGGCCGCGTCGCTGTCAAAAGCCGTGGCCGCGGCTGGGATTGCCACGCTCGCAGCACAGAAAGGCATCAGCCTGGATGACGATCTGACGCCGCTCATGTCCAGCTTGGATCTTGCGGCGATGAACACGTCTGGCCAACCTGTCACGCTGCGCAGACTGCTGTCGCATACGAACGGAGCGACGGTGTCGGGCTTTCCCGGCTACCCCACGAGCGGCCCGGTCCCAACCAATCTTGAATTGATCAAAGGCAGTGAAATCACCAATACTGATCCGATCACTCTGCAGCCATTCGAAGAGGGTGTTCGCACATATTCTGGGGGCGGCTATCAGATCGCACAGGCTTGGGCTGAAGAAGCCAGCGGTGAAGCCTTTGCCGACCTAATGGACCGCCTCGTTCTTCAACCGATTGGTATGACACAGAGCACATTCGCGCAGCCCTTGCCGCCTGAGCTTGCATCGCAGAATGTCGCCGACGCTTATTTCGGTGATGCCGAACGGGTTGAAGGCGGCTGGCATATTTATCCCGAGCAAGCGGCCGCTGGCCTTTGGACAACGCCGTCAGACTATGCGCGCTTCATGCTCGCATTGATGGGCGCCGCGGCGGGCGATTCGACATTGGGTCTTGACCCCGTTGTGGCGAAAGAAATGACCACCCCAGTCGCAGAAGAGTATGGTCTCGGCATGGGCCTGCAACGCCCGCATGGGGATGAGCGGAGATGGATGCATAGCGGCTCTAATAAGGGCTATCGCTGCACGGCGATGGCGTTTCCGGAGCGCGGCGATGTCATCGTGGTGATGACCAATCATCCACGAGGCTTTCCGTTGCTGGGCGAGATCAATCGGGCCGGCAATCGCACCTATGATTGGCCGCGTGCACCGATAAAGGAAATCGAGCGTTTCATCATGTCAGCGACCGAGCTGAGCGGGTTCACGGGCGCTTATGTGCGGGAAGGAGAAACCGAAATCCTGTTTGATGTGACCGTCAACGGCCTGGATCTTTTGGCGCAGGTGCGAGCCTATGATTTTGTTTTCGAGCTGATCCCGCTCACTAAACAAGAATTTATCGATCCCGGCGACTTGCAGACAGCCCGGTTTGAGCAAGTCGACGGAATGTGGGTCATGGAGTCCGGCGGCGCGAAATTTCTACAGGTCGAGGAATGAGCGAGCGCGCTTCTAATGCTGGCTATGCAGACGAGGTCGATCAGCTTTTCATTCGATATGAAGCGCGGCCCGCTGAGAAAGTGCATGCGCCATGGCGGCCGTTCTTTCCAGTCGCGCCAGCCAGCATTCTCGACATTGGCGCCGGAACCGGACGCGACGCAGGGTGGTTCGCGTCGCTCGGGCACCGGGTCGTTGCAGCAGAACCGACAGAGCAGCTGCGCACTCGCGCGGCCAAGCTTCACGCCCATCCAAACATCATTTGGGTCGATGATATCCTGCCGGATATTCCCGTTCTCCGCGCGCGCCATGAGCGCTTTGAGATGATCCTGATGCATGCCGTCTGGATGCATTTGCGAGCTGAGGAGCGCAGGGAGGCGATGGCGCATGTGGCTGGTTTGCTAACCCCCAAGGGTCGACTTTTCATCAGCCAACGCCATGGACCGATCCCCGAAGGTCGCCGCATGTTTGACGTTTCAGGTGAGGAAACCATCGAATTGGCGGCTCAGAATGGCCTGAAAGCGCTATACCATGATCGTACAGAGTCGATCGCTGCAGAGAATAGGGCGCGCAAGATCGAGTGGACGAAATTGGTGTTTGAGAATTCCTGACACGAGGTGAGGCTTTCCAAGCTGCGTCTTCCGGTCCATCCTTTAGTCTAATACAGCGGAGGGAATGATGGACACGTATGCAGATTATGACGCCATAGGACTTGCCGAGCTGGTCCGTCATCGGGAGGTGAGCGCCAGCGAGCTTTTGACAGAGGCGCTGACCCGCGCTGAAGCGGCTCAGTCGGAGCTTAATTGCTTCTCTGCCCTGTTCCCAGACGTCGCCGAGGCGCAAATCTCGACAGGCTTGCCAGACGGCCCGTTTGCCGGTGTTCCAATGGCGGTGAAGGATCTTGGATTTGAAATTCAAGGCCAACCGCTTACCAGCGGGTCACTGGCCTTTCGAGGCAATGTCTCAACCTATGATAGCGCGCTTTGCAAACGCTATAAGGCGGCTGGCTTTACGCTGTTTGGGCAGACCACAAGTCCTGAATTTGGACTGACCACAACCACGGAGAGCCGCCTCTATGGCGCAACGCGTAATCCTTGGGACATCAGCCGCACCTCTGGCGGCTCGTCCGGCGGGG
>JBCBYJ010000005.1:0-28536 GCA_039815905.1 Pseudomonadota bacterium
CGCGCTGCGGGTCTAAGAGCAGTTTTGCAGACAGTCCGGACACCGCGCCCGGACGATAGCTGGTTCTGCCAGGCGTACGCTTCAGTTCGCAGAGCGGCCCGATTTGAAAGGTTGCAGGCGTCAGCGTCCAAGCCGCACAGGCTGTGTCAGAGCTGCAAATGTGCGCGCAAGACTCCGGGCTGGTGCCGCGTTCAGAGCGATAAGGCTGCGCATAACGATACGTGTTGGCTTCGACAAAGAGGGTTGGCGCCGCATCTTGGCCCGAGTCAGCTGGTCCGCCAGCCAGTGTATCTGGTGCGGGTTTATTGGCCAAAGCAGGCGCTGTCGCTAACAGAGCTGCTATTGCAGTCAGCATGATCCGCATGAGTTAACGTCCTCTCGATCGGAATAGATGCCGCTTTTATGCCATGCGCGTGCTTAATAGAGTGTGCATAAGCGCACGATGGGGCCGCGCGCCGGGTCGCAAATCTCTTAAGACCGTTCAGAAATTTAAAACCCCTCCCGCAATCGGATTTTAGCAAGACTGGTGCACACTGAGCTTACCAGGACGGGGACAACCAATGAATATTGTCATCGAGGCGCGCAAGGCCAGCATCATCTATACGCCATGGTTCAATCGCATTTTGATGGGCGGTTTCTTCGTGGCGGGACTGGTTGGGACGATCTGGGTCGCGTTTGCGGTGCCGGGTATGGATGAGACCCGCGCCGATCTGATGCGCACATTCCAAGCCTTTACGCTGTTTCTGACCGGTGCGTCTTTGCTGGCGCTTCTGCTCAGCCCGTCCAAGGCCTATGTCTTTGACAAGGCGCAGGGGCGCGGCGTGTTTGCCATTCAGCAAAAGTTTCTGTTCGGCACCGTGCAGAAAAAACATGCTCTGACAGAGCTGAGCCATGCCGAAGCAGATCGGGTGAAAGGCAATGGACCCGAAGCCTATTGGCTGCGCCTGATCTTAAAGAATGGCAAGAAGATCAAATTCAAGCCGATCGCCTTCACGCCAGAAAAAACCCGCGCCGCGCTAGAGGCCATCGAGTTTGGCCTATCGGCGCATGGCGGGGTGGTGCAAACCCCGGTCCGGCCGAGTGCGCCGGTTGCGCGCGCAGGATTTGGTCGCCGCCGCTAAACACGGATCGCAATAATCACAAAAAAATAAAAGCCTGCCGCGATGCCTAGATCTGGGTCGCAATTTTCTGCGCAAGGTGCATATAGGACCCTGGTGTCGGCATCAGGTGGGCGCCAATGCGTATAGCGAGACCGCAGCATGGCGAACAAGCAGGCAATCTTCTTAGAAGGTAATCTGATGCGCCACATCTCGATTATGGCGGCGTCGTCGAGCATTGGCTTGGTCTCGATGTTCTTAGTCGACTTTGCCGACTTGCTCTTCATTTCCATGTTGGGTGCGCAAGAGCTGGCCGCCGCGGTTGGCTTTGCTGGCACGGTTCTGTTTTTCACCGTCTCGGTTTCCATCGGCATGACCATCGCGACCAGCGCCTTGGTGGCGCAAAGACTGGGACGCGGCGATGCCATAGAGGCGCGCAAGATTGCCACAAGCGTGATCGTGTTCGGGGTGATCACGACATCGATCCTGGCGGTTATCTGTTGGATCTATGCGCCGCAAATGCTCGGTCTGATTGGCGCCAAAGGGGCCACTCAGGATTTAGCTGCGCGGTATTTTCGAATTGTTGTCACGGCCATGCCAATCGCCGCCATTGGGATGATGGCGACCGGCATTTTACGCGCGCATGGCGATGCCAGACGGGCAATGACCGTGACGTTGACCGCGGGCGCGGTGAATGCCGTCTTGGACCCGATTTTGATCTTTGGCTTTGGGCTCGGACTGGACGGGGCGGCTTATGCGTCGGTTGCGGCGCGGCTCGCGACTTTGGTCACGGCGCTGATCCCGATCTTCAGACATTATGGCGGCTTTGCATGGATCGATTTTGCCCGCTTCAAGACCGATCTAAAGCCAATTGTCGCCATCGCCGCGCCCGCTATGTTGACCAATGTTGCGACCCCGTTTGGCAGCGGATTTGTCACCCGCGCGATCTCTGAGTTTGGCGATTCCGCCGTCGCTGCGATGGCCGTGGCAGGCCGCCTCACGCCGCTCGCATTCTGTGTGATTTTTGCGCTCTCTGGCGCCGTTGGTCCGATCATTGGTCAAAATTTTGGGGCCAAACAATTTAGCCGCGTGCGTGAGACCTTGACCAAAGCGGTGCAATTCACCGCCGCTTATGTCTTGGTCGTTTGGATTGTGCTCGCGATCAGCCATGGCTGGATCTCGACCGCGTTCAGTCTGGACGAAGAGGGGTCGCAGATCGTTTTCTGGTTCGCCGTCGCGGTGGCACCGCTCTTCATTTTCAATGGGACGCTATTTGTGTCAAATGCGGCCTTCAACAATTTGCGCCGCCCGTTCTTTTCGACGGCGTTGAATTGGGGAAAGAACACGATTGGCGTCGTGCCCTTTGTCTATCTTGGCGCCGAAATTGGCGGCGCACCTGGTGTTCTGATCGGTCAAGCGATTGGCGGTGTGGTGTTCGGCATACTCGGCCTCTGGCTCGCCTATCGCCTGGTCAAACGCTTTGAGAATGGCAAGTCCGATCCCGACAAAGGCCTCGAGTTTCCGCTCCTACGGCACCGTCCTGAAGCGCCGTTCAACTCGCCGCGGACTTAAAACAGCGACGACACTTAATTGCCAGACGACATCACGCGGCGGGCGATGACCATGGCTTGAACCTCGCCCGCCCCTTCGAAAATGTTCAGGATGCGGGCATCTTGGAGGACGCGGCTGATCGGGTATTCTAAGGCAAAGCCATTGCCGCCATGGATCTGCAAGGCATTGTCGGCTGCCGCCCACGCCGCCCGCGCCGCCAACAGCTTGGCCATGCCAGCTTCCAAGTCACAGCGTTTATCGGAGTCTTTTTGCCGGGCTGAGAAATAGGTCAATTGGCGAATGCCGACCAGTTCAGCGGCCATCAAGACCAGCTTATTGGCGACCCGCGGAAACTCGAAAATCGGTTGGCCGAATTGATTGCGATCCAGCGCGTAGCGCAGCCCCAGCTCATACGCGCATTGGGCCACACCCACGGCGCGCGCGGCCGTTTGGATGCGCGCAGATTCAAATGTCGCCATCAAGTGTTTAAAGCCCAGACCTTCAGTCTCGCCGAGAAGATTTGCGGCCGGAACTTCAAAGGCGTCAAAGCCAATTTCATATTCTTTCATGCCGCGATAGCCGAGCACTTCAATCTCACCGCCAGTCATTCCGTCGATCGGGAAGGGCGCATCGTCAGTGCCGCGCGGCTTTTCAGCCAGAAACATGGACAGGCCCGAAAAGTTTGTCGTCTGGGGATCGGTGCGCGCTAAGAGCGTCATCAGATCGGCGCGGACCGGATGGGTGATCCAAGTCTTATTGCCGGTGATTTTATAGGTGTCGCCAACTTTCACGGCGCGGGTGCGTAAGGCGCCGAGATCAGAGCCCGTATTCGGCTCAGTGAAGACTGCCGTGGGCAGACTGTCGCCGCTCGCAATGGCGGGTAGATATTTGTCTTTCTGCGCTTGCGTGCCGCCAATCAGGATCAGTTCAGCGGCGATCTCTGACCGTGTGCCGAGTGAGCCGGTGCCAATATAGCCCCGCGACAATTCTTCAGAGACGACACACATCGCCGTCTTGCCCATGCCAAGGCCGCCATAGGCCTCGGGAATGGTCAGACCGAAAACGCCAAGCTCAGCCATCTCTGCGACGACCTGCAGTGGGATATAGTCATTGTTTAAGTGCCACTCATGTGCGTGCGGGACGATTTTATCCTCCGCATAGCGCCTGAATTGCTCGCGGATCATCGCCATGGTTTCGTCTTCGCCGGTGTTTTCGACTGTCGCGCGGCTGAGGCTATCCGGCAAATGAGTGGCCGCCGCAGCCATGACGTCAGCGTTCATGCCTTGCGTGATCAGCGTGTCGATGGCGGGTGTGGCTTGCAGCGTCTGCGCCTCTGCGCGCGCGCCAAGTTCATGCGGACGAATGATCTCGCCCTGATTCATCGGCACACCGCTGACCAGGTCGGCCAAATATTTGCTGAACAAGATTTGCGCGAGCAGGGCATCAATTTCGGTGAGCTTGCTGTCGCGCTCTAAACGTTTCGCCCAATTGGCGGTTTCGCGCAGCGTCTCGACATATGTGACGATCCAGCCATAGCCATGCGCGATGTGCTGATACTTGGAGAACGCGGCGCGATCAATCGTCCCATCAGGGGCAAGATCAGCCATCACTTTGATCTTCAGGGCCGCATTATATGTGTCTATGGCGTCCATGGCCTCTTGTAAGAGGTCGGTCAGACCCGCCATGACCACATTGTTTTTCACATCTGCCATCCCGTCCATGGCGAACCCTCCGATACCTCTGCCATCAATCTAGGTTTGCAAACCCCAGAAGTCACGCACCGGACGCTGCGGCTCAGCGCAGCACCAGAGGCCGCCTGTGATGCGGATACCACAGGGTCCTTGGGAAATCCGGCAAAGGCAGCGGGGTCGACACTTTTAACTTGCCTTGGCGCTCTGTTTGGCTAAACGAAATCATAACGTGATAACATAACATATGTGGATTAAATGACTCGCTTTCTGCTTCTCGCCAGTATTTCCCCTCTCGCGCTCGCGCCCATCGCGGCGGCTCAAGACTCTGAGCTGCGTGAAGAAACCATCATCGTTTCATCGCCGGGACCAGACCGTGCGGCAGACGAACTCATTGGCACAACCACTGTGCTCGATCGCGAAGATTTGCTAGAGACTTTGCAAGCCTCGCTCGGCGACACATTGGATCGTGAGCCGGGGGTCGCAACCACGTTTTTTGGCGCCGGTGCGAGCCGACCCGTCCTGCGCGGGCTCGGGGCTGACCGAGTGCAAGTCTTGACCAATGGGATTGGCGTGATTGATGCCTCCGCCGCTTCACCAGACCACCAGGTGACCGCAGATGGTATTGATGCAGAAAAAGTTGAAATCCTGCGCGGGCCAGCGGCGCTCGCCTATGGCGGCGCGGCGATTGGTGGTGTCGTCAATGTGATTGACGGCCTGATCAAAGAAGAGCTGCCAGAAGAGGCGGCGTCTGGTGATCTCTTCGCGGCCTATAATAGCGTCAATGAAGGCACCGAATTGGCCGGGCGCGGGCAGGTCACAGCGGGACAGTTGGTCTTCACACTATCGGGGTCGATGCGCGATTTCGACAATTACGACATTCCTGACTTCGCCGAGTCGTCTCTACAACGGGCGCTTGAAGAGGCTGAAGAGGAAGAAGAAGAAGGCGAAGAGCATAGCGAGGAAGAAGAAGTTCAAGGCACCGTCGAGAACTCCTTTGTTGAAACCCAAACCCTCGCCGCCGGTGTCAGTTGGGTGGGCGACACGGCCTTCCTAGGGGTCGCTGTGCGCCAGCAAACGGCGGAATATGGCCTGCCCGGACATGGTCATGAACATGAGCATGAAGAGGAAGAAGGCGGCGAAGAAGAAGGTGAAGAGGAAGAAGAAAACCCATTCATCGACTTAGACCATACGCGCATTGATGTGCGTGGGGGGGTCTCGGTCGACAATGGTTTTATCACGGACATTCTCGGCTCGGTTTCCTTCTCTGATTATGAGCACACAGAATTCGAAGCGCCCGGCGAAGCCGGTACGGTTTACGCCAATGAAGGCTACGAAGCGCGCTTGGAAGTTGATCATGTGATTGGCGGCTTTGAAGGCGCGGTTGGGCTGCAGCTCACCGATGAGGAGTTCAGCGCCGTGGGCGAGGAAACTTTTGTCTCGCCAACCGACATTCAAAGTTGGGGCGTCTTTATCTATGAGACCCAAGAATGGGACAGCGGCGTCGGCATTGAAGGCGGTCTGCGCATCGAGAATGTCGAGCTAGACAATACAGTGTTTGAATCGACCGATTTCGATCTGATCAGCGGTTCCTTTGGCGCCCACAAGCATTATGAGGGCGGCGTCTTCTTAGGGGCCCAAATCTCTTATACTGAGCGTGCGCCGAGCGAGACAGAGCTTTACGCCTTCGGTCCGCACCTGGCGACGGACCAATTCGAAGTCGGGCTCGCAGCCGATCCGTTCCGTGTCGACACTCCATCTGGCGACAAAGAAAGCGGGATCAATCTTGAAGGCACGGCGCGCTGGAGCAATGAAACCGGCGGCCTCGGCATCAACGTGTTTGTCACGGAGTTTTCAGACTTCATTTTCTTGAGCCCTGGGCAAGCGATCGTTGACGATGTGCTGAGCGATGAAGGCGATGAATTGCCAGTCTTCTTATACATGCAGGATGATGCGAGCTTCATTGGCGGCGAGATTTATGGCGAGCTGTTTGTCGAAGGCGGCCCGCTCGGCGCGGACTGGGAATTTGGCGCCAGCGTTGATTTCGTTGAAGCTGACTTGGACAGTGGCGGCAATGTTCCGTTCGTGCCGCCTGTGACGCTGAATGGTGATGCCAGCGCGGAATGGGGCCCATGGGAGCTTGGTGCGGCGGTGACGATTGCCGGCGATCAGGACGATCCCGGTGCCGGCTCTTTGCCGACCGATGGCTACACAACGCTCGACTTGCGCGGCGAAGTGGATCTGTCTGATTTCGGAATTGGCGCAGATGGCACCGAAGCCTTTGTCGAGGCGCGCAATGTCACCGATGAAGAGGTTCGGTTTGCGACCTCTGTCCTGAAAGACCTGGCCCCAGCGCCAGGCCAAAATATCCGGATTGGGGTTCGGGTGGCCTTTTAATGGCCAGCCGGGCCCCTAGAGCGGCGGCGATTGATGGTGTGGCGATCTCACTTTCAAGCCTTTGTCTCATTCATTGTCTTATCCTACCAATCTTGTCAGCCAGTCTCCCAAGTATGGCCGGCATGTGGGTCGAGGCTGAGTGGTTGCACAAAACATTCGTCGTCGCTGCTCTGCCTTTTGCGCTTGTGGCCCTGACCTCCGGGCAGGCGACTCTCTTGATCCGATCCTTGATCGTATCGGGGTTTGTATTGCTGGGGCTCGGAGCGTTTTACGAGCCGCTGCATGATCATGAAGTGCGGCTCACGGTGCTGGGCGGCGTGCTGCTCGCCAGCGGACATGGTTTGCGCTGGCTGGGCGTTTATAAATCGTCCCAAGCATAAGCGCGACGGGCGCTGTCTAGGTCAGACAAATGCGCTTCAAATGGCGCCCAATCATCGCGCTCGGCAATCGGAGCCCACAGCGCTTCTACCGTCTCGATGATCAAATCGACCGGGCGGTCTTTTTGGAAATAGGCCGCCTCCAAACGCTCGGGTCGGTCCGGTGTACGGGCCTCAAAAGCGTCTCGGATTTTGGCAAAGGCATCTGAGTCATAAAGCGCCGCCTGCGGGCTATTGGCGGCGCGCGCGGCACTCGCTTCGCCGCCAAACCAATCGAAAAAGCTCTGCGGCCAATGCGCCCCGCTTTGCGTCATCCAGCCATAAAAATCCTGCAAGAAGAGCAAATCATCGCGCAAGACCGGGCTCGGTTTCAGGCCGAGCAGGGCCAAAGTGTGGGCGGCAAAACTGGCTTGATAGGCGGGCTCATAGACGCCCATTGCGGCGGTTAAATCCTCGGCGTCGGCGACCAGGCTGAGCGCGCCGCCCAATTGCTGCAACGCCCATAAACCTTGCGCCGGTTGCCGGCCAAATCGATACAGGCCTTGGCCGTCAAAATAAGCCGCCGTGAAATTTGGATCGCTCTTTTCGAGGAACCGCCAAGGGCCAAAGTCGAAGGTCTCACCGGTAATGTTGAAATTGTCCGTGTTCATGACCCCATGCACAAAGCCGGCCGCCATCCATTGGCCAATCATGCGCGCTGTTGCTTCGGCCATGCGCTCGAACAGAGCCGGTGTAGCTTTTCCAAGCGTCTCATCTTCGCAGGCCGGATAATAGTGTGCGATGACATGGCGAATGAGCGCGGCCATGCCCTCTATGTCATCATAATAAGCGGCGCGCTGAAACGTCCCGAAGCGCAAATGGCTATGGTTTAAGCGCACCAGCACGGCCGAGCGGGTCGGGCTCGGCTCATCATTACGATACAGGTCCTCGCCGGTCTCGATCAGGCTAAACGCTTTTGACGTGTTGACGCCCAAGGCTTCGAGATAGCTGGCGGCGAGAATCTCGCGCACCCCGCCTTTCAGCGTTAGGCGTCCATCGCCTTGCCGCGACCAGCGCGTTTGGCCGGATCCTTTGGTGCCCAGATCCAGCAAACGTCCGGCTTGGTCACGCACTTGCGCGAACAAAAACCCGCGCCCGTCGCCAAGCTCAGGATTGTAAACATGGAACTGATGGCCGTGATAGCGCAGCGCCAACGGCGTCTCTAAATTGCCCGGCAGCGGCTCGAAGCGGGCGAAGTGGCGCACCCATTCCGCGTCTGAGAGCCCGCCCAACGCGACGTCAACCGCCGCGCGGGTGTTGCGATAGCGCAACACTTCCTTAGGAAACGATGCA
This sequence comes from Pseudomonadota bacterium, assembly GCA_039815905.1. Lineage (GTDB taxonomy): Bacteria > Pseudomonadota > Alphaproteobacteria > Caulobacterales > Hyphomonadaceae > Henriciella. The sequence goes on from JBCBYJ010000005.1 coordinate 8,443, forward strand.
GGCGTTGCTGCATCTGCGAAGTTAACAGAAATTTGCTCAATCGGAATGGACATATCAGTGTCTAAAGGAATTTTTCCCCATTTGTGCCAATAATTTCGTTAATATTAGGCCCTTATCGGGCCCGTCGCCGGGTTTTGTCGATCGCTGTCATATTGCACCTGCTGCAGTGCAGCAAATTTAACCACTTCCTCAACTTACACATCAAAATATGCTCTGGATCAAGGCCGCTCCGATTCGATCGAGAGGGTCGAATATAATTTTTACGGAGGAAAATATGTCTCTTGGAAGACAATTAGTTTGTGGTGCGTCTTTCGCAGCCATGATGATGGCCGGCGGAACTGCCATAGCGCAAGACGCGGACGAAGATGAGAAGACGCTCGATCGCGTTGTCGTCACCGGTTCGTTCATTAAACGAGATGTGACGGATCAGTTCGACAGCGCCAACCCGATCGACAATCTCGGTCAAGATGCGTTTACAGACTCAGGTATCCTGACGAATGCCGAGCTCGCGCGGACGCTTACTTACAATACGGGTTCTGAGAACCAAGCAGACGCTCTAACCCAAGGCAACAATGTCGGTACGGCAAACGTAAACCTTCGCGGTTTGGGTGTCGGATCAACTTTGGTTCTGCTTAACGGCAAACGCCAGACGGTTTCCGGTGCTGTCACCAATCGCGGCGACACATTTGTCGACTTGAGCACGCTCGTGCCACAAATCATGATCAACAATATCGAAGTCGTGAAAGATGGTGCCGCCGCGCTTTATGGCTCCGACGCAGTTGCTGGTGTTGTGAACTTTAAGACACGCAATGATTTTGAAGGCGTGGAGTTGCGGGCGAATTATCAGCAGACGAGCCGTGATGACGATCACAAAACGACCAATCTGCAAGGCATATTCGGGACCCAGGGCGATAAAGGTGGGGTGGTCTTCGGCTTCTCTTACTTCGATGTCGAAGAGTTGCGCCTGACCGATCGTCCAGAATTTCCAAACGCAACCATTTCAAGCTTTGGCAATCCAGGCTCGTTTTTACCCTTGAGCCCGACAACCTTCACGCCGACCGGGCCGTTTCAGGCCGATCCGGAATGTGGTGGACCGAACAATCCGCAGGGCATCAATACTGGCGAACTATGTCTGTTCGACTTCGGACCAAACTATTCATTGGTCCCTGAAGAAGAGCGTTTCCAAGGTTATGTCGTCGCAGACCGTAACTTGACGGAAGACGACGTGCTTACCTTTGAGTTTGGCTACACGAGTGCTGAATACCTTGGCGGATATTCTACGTCTTTCCCAAACCTGAGCTTCCCTCTTGTTGGTGCCGACCATCCAGGCAACACATTTGGCGTACCCGTTCTTTGGCGGGGTCGCGTGATTGGCGACAATGGCCTCACGCCAGGGGATAATCGGGCCGTCGGTTTCTTTGGCAACGATACATATCGCGCGACATTGAGCTTGGATGGACAGGTCTTCAATTCAAGTTGGGACTACGGGCTTGCCTATGCCTTTTCCCGAGACAATCGTGACGCTGCTGTACCGGATCAAGTTGGAACGCGCTTGTCGCTCGCCCTTAACGGGCTTGGTGGACCAGACTGTGATCCTGTCAATGGCACGCCGGGGGTTGGCGGTTGTCAGTATTACAACCCATTTGGCACATCGCTGACGACCGTTCCGAATGATCCTGAGCTGCTCGACTATCTCACCAATACCGACCCAGAGCGTATCCGCACCGACCTAACAACGGTTGATGCCTTCGTGACGGGCGATATTTTGGAGATGCCTGCCGGGCCATTGTCTGCAGCCTTCGGGTATCAGTTCCGACGTGAGATTCGCGATACTGATAGCCCAGATGCAGCCGATGCAGAGGATCTGATCTTCCTGATTGGTGACCCGGATTCTCGCGGCAAACGAACCGTGGATGCCTTCTTCGGCGAACTTGCGATACCGCTCGCCGATAATGAGCAGATCGGTGTCATCGATGCTCAACTTGCTGTGCGCTACGAGGACTATTCTTCGGGCCAGTCCAGCACCGACCCGAAAGTGGCGATCCGCTGGGCACCACGCGATAACATTTCTTTGCGCGGATCTTGGAGTTCGGCCTTCCGAGCACCGACCTTGTTCCAAATCACCAACACGAACACAGCTTTGAACGCGACCTTGGATCCTCTCACAGGCTCTCTGGTCTTCTTGGGTGAAACGGCGCGTCCGAATTCGAATTTGGACCCGGAAGAAGCGGACACGATCAATTTGGGTGGATCTTGGGAGCCGATCGAAAATCTTGTCTTCGACTTTGACTATTACAATGTCGAGTACACGAACTTGATCTCTACCCAGGTCGGACAGCAGCTTCTCATCGATGAAGCGACAGCGCTTGCCGGAGCTGGATGTGCGGTGAGTGACGTCGTTGCTATGGTTCCAGCCTGTGTCGCGCTGAGAAACGAGAACATTATTCGTGACGCGACCACTGGCACGGCATTGCGTATTTTTACCGAGCGCGAAAACGCCCCATCCGCGAATACGGATGGTTTCGATGTGACGGCGACGTATCAATACGATACCGATCGCTGGGGGACGTTCGGCGTTCGCAGCGCGAACACGTTCGTCAACTCGTTTGAAATCGAACAGCCGGATGGATCGGTCCTTGAGGGTGCTGGCGCACGGAACGCAAACACGCCGTTTGCAAACCCAATTCCAGAGTTCCGTTCGAATACATCTTTCAGCTGGGCGCTCGACCGCCACTCAACCAATCTTGTTGTTCGCTACATCTCGTCTTACGACGAGAACAGCGCGACGGGTGAGGTCATCGATGAGGTCGATTCTTGGACGACTGTTGATGCGCAGTACAATCTGACACTCGATGACGTCATGAGCTTCGGCAACGGAACTAAGCTGACCTTCGGCATTAACAATCTGTTTGACGAAGACCCACCTTTCGTGACCGGTCAGAGCAATGAACTCGGCTACGACACAAAGATTCATGACCCACGCGGACGTCTATTCTACTTTGGCGTCAGTCAGTCATTCGAATAGATGTGATAAAATAAAACCCAAACACAAAGGGCGGCTCCTGGGCCGCCCTTTTTTGTGGTGCGCGGGAGGATTTATTCTTGTCCCAGCGTCTCCAAAATAAGGGCGTTTAACCCCTTCCCAACGTTTTGATCGAATTGTAGATTTCATCAAAATCACTGCGTTTCACTCAAGACGGCCGGGCGGGCCGTGAATGGAGGAATGCATGCGGTTTGGAAGACATTTGGCGATCAGTGGATCGCTTATGGTGCTCGCGGCGGGCGCGAGCGCTGAGGCGCAAGATCAAGACGCACCGGCAGACGAGTTGCGCCAAAACACGGTCACAGTGACCGGGTCTTTCATTCAAGGCACGCCAGAGGATGCGGCGCTGCCAGTCGATGTTTTAACCGCGCGCGACTTACGCCTGGAAGGCAATCCAACCCTCACCGAGTTGATCCGAAATCTCGGTCCGTCATCGGGCACCGATGGCGAGTCCAATCAGTTTGGCTCGAATGGTCTGGAAGGCACCGCCAACATCAATTTGCGCGGGCTCGGGCCAGGGCGGACGCTGGTTTTGATCAATGGCCGACGCCAGACGGTTTCGCCCTATGCGATTGGCGAGCAGGCTCAGCTGTTTGTGAATACGAATCTCATACCCGGCGCTGCGATTGGTCGGATCGAAGTGCTCAAAGGCGGTGCTGCGGCCATCTATGGAGCCGATGCGATTGCTGGCGTCGTCAATTTCATCACCCGCCATGATCTTGAAGGGGTCGAGTTGACGGGCAGCTTTGAGACGTTTGAAGGCTCAGATGGCAACACAGAACTCTCTGCCTCTTATGGCGTGCAAGGCGAGCGCTGGAATTGGGTGTCCACGGTCGGTTTTCGTCAGCGGTCCGAGACATTGGTGTCGGAAAAAGACTGGGCGATTGTGCCCTTCTTGGAGCAACCGCTAAATGGCTGGTCCAGTTTCGGCAATCCGGGTTCATTTGTGACCTTACCCAATGCTCAGAGCAGCGGCATTACAAACGCTGCGGTCGATCCTGCCTGTAGCTTGCTTGGCGGCTATGATGGCGGCGACCGGTGCCGGTTCCAATATGCAGCGTTCGTCGATTTGGTGCAGGGGGAGGAACATGTTCAAGTCTTCTCAGAATATAACCGAACCCTCGGCGATGGCGTCGAGCTGCATCTTGAAGCGATGTATTCAGAGACCGATGTGCCCGGCGTGAACACCTCGCCCAGCTATCCGCCGCAGACCTATACAAACCAAGTGCTCTTTGCCGACCATCCTGGCTTGCGAGCCTTCCTGGCGGCCAATCCTGATTTCAGCGCGGCGCTGTATGGCGGGCCACCGACCGACGATCCATTGCTGTTTTATGGCCGCCCGTTTGCGCTCTCTGGGTTTCCGGGGACCGGGTTCGCGCAAGAGACGCCGCGCGCTTATGAGGGACTGCGCTTTGGCGGTGACCTGTCGGGCGCGTTTGAGAGCGGCGTGACCTGGGATGTCGGCCTGACCTATTCTCAGAACATTGGCAGCCGCTCCATTCCCGACACGTTTAGCGCGGGGTTCTCGAATGCTTTGGCAGGGTTCGGGGTCTGTACCGATCCGATAACAGGCTTGGACGCCCAAGGCCTGGACCCGCTCAGTTCGGCCTATTCGGGCACTTTGGTGGCCGGCGCGGGCGGGTGTGAATATTACAATCCGTTCTCAAACGCGATCCAATCCGGCGCGGTCAATGGCGTGACCAATCCGGGATATGATCCGGCCCAAGCCAATTCGCCAGACTTGGTCGATTATCTGACTGGCGCGCGCTCTACTGAAGTGACCACGGACTTATGGGTGTTTGACGCGGTGATCTCTGGTGAGAGCGGGTTTGCGGCGCCGGGCGGCTTGATCTCTTATGCGCTCGGCGGGCAGATCCGCCAAGAAAGCTATGAATTGGTGCCGGATGCGGTGTCGAATCTTGATGTCACGCCAGGGGCGAGCGGCGATGGGCCATTTTCCTTCTTGGCCGGATTCTCACCGCAAGATGAAGCCCACACGATTTATGCCGCATTCGGCGAATTGCAGATCCCTCTTTTCGACACGGTCGATGTCCAAGCCGCCCTGCGTTATGAAGACTATGGCGGCGATATTGGCTCAACAGTGGATCCGAAAATTGCCGGCAAATGGCAAATCAGTGACGCATTCGCCCTGCGCGTGGCGGCTCAAACCTCATTCCGGGGGCCGACCTTGAATCAATTGTCTGGTCAATTGACGACAGTGAGCTTTGTCGCCCCGACCGGCGCGTTTAAAGCCATCGACACGTTCGGCAATCCGGATTTGAAACCAGAATCTGCCGCCAGCTATGATCTCGGCGCGCTGTTTGAGCAAGGCGGTTTCCAGGCCAGCTTAGACTATTACCATTTCGACTTTGAAGACGCGATCATCGTGGAAGCGCAAGAAGAAATTGTTGCAGCAGCGGCTGCGGCAATTGCCACAGAAGACCCGTCAGATGATGCAATTATTGACCGCATCACGTTTAATGGCGCAGACCGGGATATCGCCGAAACGGCGCGTGTGCGGACCAATATTGTCAACGGTCCGAGCATCGAAACGAGCGGGTTCGACGTGCGCGTGTCGCAAGACTTTGACGGCTTTGATGCGGCGGCGCTCACGCTCGGTCTCGATGCGTCTTACGTTCTGGAATATGTCGTCGGCGATTTTGTGATTGATGGGACCGCGATTTCCGGCGGCGACCGGGTCGATCAGTTCAATCGCTCAAACTTCACCCGCTCTTTGCCGCAATGGAAAGCCAATCTGTTCGCAAATGCCGCGTTTGGAGATCACAATCTGCGCGGCGTTGTGCGGCATGTCGATGCTTATGAAGATGAGCGCGACTTGGCGAGCGCGGTCCCGATCGAGTCGCACACAACCTTGGATGTGTTCTATAATTGGGCGGCGCCGCTGGCGTTTGATTTCGGGCTCTCCGTCGTCAACGTGTTTGACCAGGACCCGCCGCTTGCGGCCTTCGATGTCAATTATGATCCGTACACGCACAATCCCTTTGGGCGGACGTTTAAGATCAGTCTGAGCAAACGGTTCGGCGCCTAGTTTAGACCTTCGCGACCAATCGCATAGAAGCGTTCTCGGCGCTGAACTTTGAGTTCATGCGGGGTCAGAGCCGTGAGGTCTTGCAACGCCTTGTCGATCGCCTTGCCAGCCGCGGTGATGGCTTTTTCGGGGTTGCGATGCGCGCCGCCGATTGGCTCTTTAACAATGGTATCGACGACGTTCAGTTTCATCAGGTCTTTGGCGGTAATTTTCATCGCTTCAGCCGCTTCTTTGGCTTTGGCGGCATCGCGATAAAGGATCGAGGCGCAGCCTTCAGGCGAGATCACCGAATAGATCGAATGTTCCATCATCATAACTTTGTTGGCGGCGGCGATGGCGATGGCCCCCCCTGACATGCCCTCGCCGATGATCAATGTGATCAACGGGACGGGCAGGGTCAGACAGCGCTCTGTCCCGCGTGCGATGGCTTCGGCTTGGCCGCGCTCCTCACCGGCTTTTCCGGGGAAGGCACCTGCCGTGTCTGGCATCGTAATCACGGGCAGATCAAACCGCTCAGCCAGATCCATTAACCGCACAGCTTTGCGATAGCCTTCCGGATGGGCCATGCCGAAATTGTGTTTGAGGCGCGCTTCGGTGGTTCGGCCTTTTTCGTGGCCGATCACGACCACAGACTGGCCTCTAAAGCGCGCAAGCCCGCCGAGCACGGCTTCATCATTGCCAAACACGCGATCGCCGGCGAGTTCTTGGAAATCATCGAAAAGACCGGCCACATAGTCGCTAAAATGCGGCCGCTCTGGGTGGCGGGCGACTTGTGTTTTGCGCCAGGGGGTCAGCGCGGCATAGGTGTCTTTGAGCTGTTTCGCGGCTTTGTCTTTGAGTTTGTTCAACTCATCATTGATTTGCGGTCCGCCTTCTTGGGCGGCCACTGCTTCAAGCTCAGCGATCTTGGTCTCAAGCTCTGCGAGCGGTTTTTCGAAATCGAGATATGTCGTAACCATGCGGCCTAAATAACCAGCGTCGGGGCGATTTGCTACCTTTTTTCCTTCGCCCGATCTCTAGCTCTGTGTAAATCGCTCAAACAAGAGGACCGGATCGCCGCGATAGTCGGTGGGACCGAGCTCTTGATAGCCGACCTTTTGAGCGACGCTGATCGAGGCGTGATTGTCGGGATCAATGATGCAAGTCGAGCGCCCCGGAAGCGCCTCATCCAGCCAATGATGCGCGGCTGCGACCGCTTCCGTGGCATAGCCATGACCCCACGCGGCTTTGGCCAGGACCCAGCCTGCTTCAGGGCGGCCGGAAATGTCTGGAACCATGCCGCGCATAAAGTCAGCAAAGCCCACCTCGCCGACAAATGACCCGCTGCGACGTTCGCGGACAATCCAATAGCCGTATCCTAAAAGCGGCCACAAGCCGCGATTTCTCAAATGTGCGAACCAAGCATCCTGTGCGTCGCGCGTGTGTCCGCCAATGAACCGCACTGTCTCTGGGTCGGCCCACATCGCCGCCATGTCCGCATAATCATCCTTCTCACATGGCTTGAGGCTGAGCCGCCGTGTGATCAGTGTGGGCGCGTTCAAGCGCTGGCGCTCGTCTGTTCGAGCATGGCTTTCATCGCCGCATGCACCGCCTGCATGCCTTTTAACGGGCGCACCATGACTTTAAAATCTATGATTTTGCCGTCAGCGTCCCATTCGATCAGATCGACGCCATTGACCAGGATGCCATCCATGACCGTCTCAAATTCGAGCACCGCCCGATCACCGCAATCGAACACGCGCGTATATTTGAAACTGCCATTGCCGAGCGTGTTTCCCGCTGCAGACAGATAGGCGAACGTCACCTTTTTGCCCTCTTGCGGCGTGTGCACGACGGGGCTGCTGAAGACGACATCATCGTGTAAGAGGACGAGCAGTTTTTCTGGGCTATGACCGCCCATCATATAGTCAAACCAGCCTTGTAAATTGGGTTCGTATCCCGTGATCGGCACAGCATGTGAGTGGGGCATTTGGGTTTCCTCCATTTATGGGCTGCGCCATATTTTGGCGGAGATCGTGAACGGGCAAAGCCGTTTTGTCTAGCGTTCTGAGCGATCGTCAGACCGGTTCGCTTTTTCATCAAGGCCGGAAATGCCTTGGCGCACATGCAGCGCGTCGCTGACTTGATCGAGGCTCACCCCTTTGGCGCGCAAACCGACCAAGATGTGATAAATCAGATCCGCAGCCTCTCCGGCGGCTTCGGCTTCGCCTTGGGCGGCCAAAGCCAGCGCCAATTCTGCGCCCTCCTCGGCGATCTTCTTGCCACAATGCAGCACCCCTTTATCGAGGAGCGACATCGTATAAGAGCGTTCGCCATCGCCGTCGGCGCGGGCATCAATCGTCATCGCTAAATAGCCGATCATGTCGATCAAAGCATGCGGATTGCCTAAGGGTTTTGCGGCCATGTTTGCCTCCTAAAACGGTCGAACGGGGGCGCCTGCAGCGGCAAGCGCGGCCCGGGCTTCTTCTAAGCTCACTTCGCCAAAGTGGAAAATCGAAGCGGCCAGTACAGCATTGGCGCCGCCTTCGAGAATGGCTGGGGCGAGGTCTTCGGCTTTGCCAGCCCCGCCGCTTGCGATCACTGGGATCGACACCGCATCGGTCACCGCTTTGGTCAAGGGCAGGTCAAAGCCCGACTTTGTGCCATCCTTGTCCATACTGGTGAGCAAGATTTCTCCGGCCCCTTTGGCTTGCGCATGTTTGGCAAAGGCGACGGCGTCAATGCCTGTGGCATTGCGGCCGCCATGGGTGAAAATCTCCCAGCCCTCGCCGCTTTTGCGGGCATCAATTGCGACCACCACGCATTGGCTGCCGGCTTTGACCGCGCAGCGCGAAATGACGTCTGGATCGGCCACAGCGGCAGAATTAATCGCGACTTTGTCGGCGCCCGCGCGCAGCAATTGTACGAGATTTTCGGCGCTGCGCACGCCGCCGCCAACGGTGAGCGGCATAAAACACTGCTCGGCTGTGGCGCTGACTATGTCGAGCAGCGTGCCACGTTCTTCATGGCTGGCGGTGATATCGAGAAAGCAAAGCTCGTCCGCGCCTTGCGCATCATAGGCTTTGGCCAACGCCACTGGGTCGCCCGCATCGCGCAAGTCGACAAAATTGACGCCTTTGACCGTTCGGCCATCTTTGACGTCCAAACAGGGAATGATGCGCGTCTTTAACATGCGCGGCGTTTACAGCCGGATGGCCGGGGCAGGCAAGCTCATTTCTTTGCTTTCGGTTTTGCGCGTGGCCGCCCGCCAGGGGCGCCAGCGGTTTTGCGCGGTTTTTTCGGGCCGAGCGAAGACACAGTGGCGGGGTCTGGGGTCTTGTCCTTAAACCGGCAAAGGTCGTGAATGGAACAGGTCCAGCATTTCGGTTTGCGCGCCACGCACGTATAGCGCCCATGCAGGATGAGCCAATGATGTGCGCCGAGCTTGTAAGCGTCGGGGGTCGTCCGCTCAAGGCTCGCTTCGACTTGATCGGGATCTTTGCCGGGCGCGAGGCCGGTTCGATTGGAGACCCTGAAAATGTGCGTATCGACAGCGATAGTGGGCTGTCCAAAAGCTTCGTTGAGCACGACATTCGCGGTCTTGCGCCCAACACCGGGTAATCTAACCAAGTCTTCGCGGGTTTGCGGCACCTCGCCCTCAAAGTCGTCGAGGATCATCTGGCTGAGCGCGATGACATTTTTGGCTTTGTTGCGCCACAGCCCGATGGTTTTGATATGTTGCTCGACCCCGGCGAGCCCGAGCGCCAGCATCTTTTCTGGACTGTCGGCGATTTTGAACAGGCCTTTCGTGGCTTTGTTGACGCCGACATCCGTGGCTTGCGCGGACAGGGCGACGGCGACCACCAGAGTGTACGGATTGACGAATTCAAGCTCGGTGCGCGGATTGGGGCGATCTTTTGCCAGGCGGGCGTAAAGCTCTGTGGCTTTGTCTTTGCCGAAGGTTCGCGGCGCGCGCTTGCGTTTGGGTTTCGGTCTGGACATTGGGTTTGCGTGTGCTGTGGCCATGCGTTTGACCTAGGCCAGTCTTGAGCAGAAGAAAATCCGAATCTTGCGGCGCAAAGCCGCGCTTGCGGTCGCCGCCATTTTTTGCCCTATATCTGTCGTCATGGAGTCGACGACAGAAATCATCTATTTTGACGCGGTTTTGACGCCCAACCGGTCGCTTAGCCCGCGGGCGTTTACCTTGGTGATGGCCATTGTCGCAGGGATGAGCTTTGTCGCGGGACTGGCTTTTGTCTCGATGGGCGCGTTTCCGGTGATCGGGTTTTTCGGGCTCGACGCGCTCGCCATTTGGGTGGCGTTTCGCTGGAACTTTCGAAAACTGAAACAAGAAACGCGGGTTCGCGTCACGGCGGACAAAATCGATCTCAGCCATACCCTTCCGGGACGTCCACCGCGCGCCGCTCAACTGCCGACCGCGTTCACACGGGTGCAGCTAGAGTTTCCAGAGCGCCGACCAAGCGAGCTAAAACTCGCCCATGGTCCAAAAGCGTGGGTGATAGGGCGGTTTTTGACGCCGGCCGAACGAAAGAGCCTCAAAGACGCGCTCGAAACAGCGATTTGGGAAGCCCGCCGCGAGCGCCATCCGGCGTAGAAAATCAAAAAAATGACGCATGCGTCATAGTTTTTTCTCAGTAAGTGTGTTAAGCTGACGCCAACGTCACGTTTTTTAGCGGCAGACAAGACCGCTGTTCCGGAGGATTAGATGGCAGACACCCTTACCAAAATTCCGCACAATTTGGAGCGTCCCGTTCTGACGCCTCGGCCCCCATTGTTTGAGGGCTATCTCGAAATCGGCGCTGAACTCCCGGACCTCTCGACGATCCCCCTGGATCAAATGGATTTGATCGATCCGGAGATTTGGCGTCAGGGCGGGTATTGGGACTTGTTTCGACGGATGCGCGAGGAAGACCCGCTGCACTGGACAGAAGAGAGCTTTGTCGGCGCCTACTGGTCTGTGACCCGTTATGAAGACATTATGAAGATCGACATTGACCATCAGCGCTTCTCGTCCAGCTGGGAGCATGGCGGCATTGTGCTTGGCGAGCAGGTCGAAGACTTTGAGCTGCCAATGTTCATCGCCATGGATGAGCCAAAGCACTCAGAACAACGCAAGACGGTTCAGCCGGCCGTTGCGCCAAATATGCTGAAAGTGTTTGAGCCGTTGATCCGCGAACGGACACAGCAAATCCTCGATCAAGTGCCCGTTGGCGAACCGTTTGATTGGGTCGACACGGTCTCGATTGAGCTAACAACTATGATGCTCGCAACGCTGTTCGATTTCCCGTTTGAAGATCGACGCAAGCTGACGCGATGGTCCGACGTTGCCACCAATCGCGAGAATCCTGATATTTGCCCTGGCGGTATCGATCAATGGCGCGAAGAGCTGCTGGAATGCTTGACCGCGTTCATGGGAATTTTTGAGCAGCGCAAGCAAGAGCCGATCAAGAATGATTTGATCAGCCTGCTCGCGCACGGCGAAAAGACCCGGAACATGACGCCGATGGAATTGCTCGGAAACATGATCTTGCTCATCGTCGGCGGCAATGACACGACCCGAAATTCGATGACGGCTTCGGTCTATGGCCTCAATAAGTTTCCGGACGAATATGCCAAGCTGAAACAGGATCCATCGCTGATCCCGAACATGGTGTCCGAAGTCATTCGCTGGCAGACCCCGCTCGCCTTCATGCGCCGCACCGCGCTGGAAGATGTCGAGATGCATGGCAAGACCATTAAAAAGGGCGACCAGATCGCAATGTGGTATGTGTCTGGCAACCGTGATGAGCGGTTCTGGGAAGAAGATCCAAACCGGTTGATCATCGACCGCAAGCAGGCGCGCAATCACTTATCCTTCGGCTTTGGCATCCATCGCTGCGTTGGCAACCGTCTCGGTGAGCTACAGCTGCGCATTCTCTGGGAAGAGATTATGGAGCGCTTTAGCCATGTTGAAGTCTTGGACGAGCCAAGCCTGACCTCCGGCGCGTTTGTCAAAGGTTACACGTGGATGCCGGTGATCTGTCACCCGAAATAACTGAACGGGCTGGCCCCCAAGACACTGTTAGGGGGCTAGTCGCTGCGTTCAATCATACCGGAAAGAAGCCGTCGCCCGCCATCTAGGGTGATGGCTTCTCCGGTTATAATGGCACTGTTTGCATTGCTTAAGAACACGGCTGTCTCGGCAATTTCTTCGGCGAGGGACGCGCGGCCCATTGGCGTTCGATCGCGCAGCCAGGGCTCGCGGCCTTCTGCGCGCGGGCGCAAGGCGACGACAGCATTGACCCGGACCGCCTCATCCGCAAGCTCGATCGCAGCGGCTTTCACGATCCCGAGAATCGCATGCTGAGACACGCTTTCGCTAAACCAACCCGGCTGCGACATCGCCGCGGCTAGGGATAAGACGAAGGTAAACGTGCCGGTTTGGCGCGTCCGGTCAGCCGCGTTTTCAAACTCCGGCCGCTCGGCAATCAGTTCTGGAGTGAACACGCGCAAGGTCTGCACCGCGCCGCGCACGGTCTTCATCAGGACGGTTTCAAGATCCTCCATTTCTAGATCAAGCAAGCGGTCTGGATCGGGCAGCGGCGGGATACAGACAACATTGTCGACGAAATGATAGGTCTCCAGCGCGGCCGCCATGGCATTGCGCAGACCGAGCTTGGTATGGATTGCGCCATGGTGATAAGCGATCTTGTCGCCAGCGGTTTTGCGCAATTCGTCCAAAGCTTGGGCATCTGGATCGACCGCGAGGACCGAATGGCCTTCTTCTAAAAACCGGCGTGCGACGGCATCGCCCACGGTTTTTCCGAGCCCAATAATCAGGGTAACAGGTTTATCCATTGTCGTACTCCCGCCAGCTTATCTCGCGCGCCGACGGGGCACGGTCGACCCTACGCGCGTTTAACTTGCGCGGAGCATACCAATCTCTTCTTTAAGTCGAAGTTTCTGTCGTTTCAGATCTCTGAGAATAATGTCGTTGCCGGCGGGTCGTTTTTGTTCTTCGTGAATTTTCTCATCAATTTGCGCGTGGCGTTTGGTGAGTTCCTGAATCCGACCTTGCAGTGACATCGGCACACTCCTTCTCTTAGGTTCTTTGAGATGATGATTGTGTCTTTCAGGCAACAGATAACCATAGCTTGATGACAGAGTCACGATAGTTGCGCGCGGAATCCAAAATTTGGAAAAATCTTGCGCCAGCGAATTCTAGCGCGCCCGCTTCTTTTCGTTTTTTCTGCGAAACATGGACTCGTCTGCCTCTGCGATGAGGTTGGCCGCACCGCGTCCACGGTGCCAAGCGACGGTTCCGCAGGAGGCGCCAAGCTTGACTGAGTCGGTCTCTGAGGTCTCGGCGTCGCGCACAATCAACGCGCCAATCATCGCTTCGAGCCGGGCGGCTTTCATCTGCCCGTCTGACAATTCTGTATGGGTCAGAGCAATGCCAAACTCATCGCCGCCCAAACGCCCGATAATATCGCTCTGGCGGACATTATTGACGAGGCTTTCAGCGACATTTTGAATGACCTGATCGCCCGTCGCATGGCCGAATCGGTCATTAATCAGCTTGAATCGATCGAGATCGATAAAGACCAAGCAAAGCGGGGTGCCGTAGCGTTCAGAGAGCGAGATTTCGCGGGTCAATTCGCGCTCAAAGGCGCGGCGGTTGAAAATCGGGCAGAGCGTATCCCGGTCAGCCAATTGGACCGCGCTATCGAGTTCCGATTGGAGGCGCGCGCGGTCTTCGCGCAGGCTTAAGACCTCACCCGCCAAGGCTTCAATCGCAGCGCGCAAATGCGTCGGCAAATGGTCCGTCTCTACGCCAATCGCAGCGATGAGATCCCGGCGTGCCTGACAGCGCGCTTGAAAGGCGCGATCCTCAAGGGCTTTGTCTTGGGTGTCCGGCATCTTAGGAGTGTAGCCGATTGCGGCGGCGAAGCCCAGCGCTTCAACGGTTGACGCGGCAATCGAGATTTTTATGTTGCGCGCTTTGAACGGGGGGACCTGATGGCCCAAACCTCGAACAGTGAGGCGCCCGTGGTGGGCGTGATCATGGGGAGCCAGTCCGACTGGCCGATAATGGAAAAAGCGTGCGCGGTCTTGGACGAACTTGGCGTCGCTTATGCGGCGAAGATTGTTTCAGCCCATCGCACGCCCGACCGGCTGTATGACTATGCCAAAGCGGCCAAGTCCTCCGGCTTGAAAGTGATCATTGCGGGCGCCGGGGGCGCCGCGCATTTGCCCGGTATGACAGCGTCGATGACGCCGCTGCCAGTGCTCGGCGTGCCGGTTCAGTCGCGGGCATTGAGCGGGATTGATAGTCTGCTCTCGATCGCGCAAATGCCGAAAGGCATCCCGGTTGGGACTTTGGCGATTGGCGAGGCCGGCGCGGCCAATGCTGGGATCTTAGCGGCGTCGATCATCGCGCTTGAGGATGGCGAGGTTGCGGCCAAGCTTGAGGCCTTCCGGGCCGCCCAAACCGCCGCCATTCAGGAGACCCCCGACGCATGAGCGCGCTTAAAGCTGGCGCCACGATCGGCATGCTTGGCGGCGGTCAGCTCGGCCGGATGCTGGCGAGTGCGGCCGCGCAGCTCGGATTTGATGTCTCGGTCTATTGCCCGGAAGCCGATTGCCCCGCGGCGCGCGTCGCCGCCGATCACGTGATTGGCGATTATTCTGACACCGGGGCGCTCTTAGCCTGGGCCGAGACCTGCCATGTGGTGACGTATGAGTTTGAGAACGTTCCGGTCGCAGCGGCCCAAGCGCTGATCGCGGCGGGGATTGCCGTCCGCCCCGGCGCAGCGGCGCTCGAAGTGTCGCAGGATCGCTTTGTTGAAAAGACTTATTTGCGCGATTGCGGCATCGCAACGGCGGATTTTGCTGCTGTGACAACCGCCGCCGACATTGCGGCACCGATTGCGGCCTTTGGCGGGCGGGGCATATTAAAAACCCGCCGCGATGGCTATGATGGAAAAGGTCAAGCCCGCTTAGAGGCTGGCGACGATTTCGAAGCGGCGCACAAATCGCTTGGCCATGCGCCATGCATTCTTGAAGCCATGGTCCCGTTCGAGCTTGAAGTCTCCGTTATCGTCGCGCGCGACCAAGCCGGGGACACGGTTTGCTATGACGTGCCGCGCAACGAGCATGTGAACGGCATTCTGAAACGATCTGTCGTGCCGAGTGAGCTGAGCGATGACGTCGCTGCACGGGCCTGCCAAGCGGCACAAGCGCTGGCCGAAGCACTGGACTATATTGGCGTTTTGGCTCTGGAGTTTTTCGTGCTCGAAGACGGGACGCTGCTCGCCAATGAGTTCGCGCCCCGGGTGCATAATTCCGGCCATTGGACCCCTGAAGCTTGCGCAACCGGACAGTTTGAACAGCATATCCGCGCCGTCGCGGGCTGGCCGCTCGGACCGGTGACGCGGTTTCATGATATGGAAATGCTCAATCTGCTTGGCGAGGAGGCTTTGGTGCCCCCCGAGGCGCTCGCCTCAGATGGTGTGTTGACGCTTTATGGCAAACGCGATGCAAAGCCGGGCCGAAAAATGGGTCACTTGGTTCGCCGCCGCTCTTAGGGCGTGGCTTGCCCCATTGGCGCCGTCCAATCTTTGGCGGGGAAGCTTAAAAACACCGCCCGCTTGGCTTCAACCCGGGCGCGGGCCAAACTGTCTAGGATCAAGCCACAGACCGCCGAGATCGACGCAGTGATCATTAAGCCGGTGGCCAGGATCGCCGTTGGAAAGCGCGGCACCAAGCCGGTCTCAATATAGGTCAGCGCCAGAGGCGCGGCGAGCAGGCAAGCCAAAGTGACGAGTGTAAGGCCGATCGCCCCGAAAAAGGCCGCGGGGCGGGTCTCTTTAGCGAGCATCGCGAACATGCCCAAAATTCGGAAGCCATCTGCGAAGGTGCGCAATTTGGAATGACTGTCTTCAGGACGCTCACCATATTGCGTCGGGCGCTCCAGGATCGGGATCCCGACTTGCGAGCAATGCACCGACATTTCGGTTTCAATTTCAAATCCACTGGACAGAGCCGGGAAGGATTTTGCAAACCGACGTGTAAACACGCGGTAGCCTGAAAAAATGTCCGAGAATTGTTTGCCAAACAGACGCCCATAAATCTTGTTGAACAGCTTATTGCCAAATGCGTGGCCTTCGCGGCCTGCATCCTTGGTCACATCCGCGCGGGTGCCAACCACCATGTCGACATGATTGCGCTTGAGCAGCTCAATTAAAGTCGCGGCGACAGAGGCGTCATATGTGTCATCGCCATCGACCATGAGATAAATATCCGCTTCTACATCCGCAAAGATGCGGCGCACCACATGGCCTTTGCCCTGGCGACGCTCGGAGCGAACTATGGCGCCTGCATCGCGCGCAATCTGCGCTGTTTGATCGGTGGAGTTATTGTCAAAGACATAGATGTCGGCCCCCGGCAGGACGGCTTTGAAATCGGCAATGACTTTGGCGATGGTGACCGCTTCATTATAGCACGGAATGGTCACGGCAATCTGTGGTTCGGCCCGCGCGCGGTGCGGGTCTATCGCGGAGTCTCCAAGAGCAGGGCGCATCGATGAAGCCTTTCGGTAACCTCACTATGCGATAGCCGCCTTATACTTAAGGTCGAGTAAGGCTGAGGCGGCAAATTACTAATGACATCTTCACACATTCGCCCTGGATACGGGCTCGGACAGCGTAAATGGCCGCTCTTGCTTGTGGCGGCTGGCTTCATCGGATTGCTCGCTTTGCGCCTCACAGATGTGTTTGCTGGGGTGATGCCCGGGGCTGATGATTTGATGCGCGTACAACAAATCCGGGACCTGCTCGGTGGGCAATCCTGGTTCAATGTCGATCAGAGCCGTCTTCTCACGCCGGAAGGCGGCAATATGCATTGGTCGCGGATCCCCGATCTATTCATTGCCGGACTGATCCTGGTCTCGACGCCGTTTCTCGGCGCTGACGCTGCGGAGAAGCTCGCGGTTGGGGTCTGGCCGCTGCTCTTGCTGGCCGCGGCCTTTTTCTTTTTCAGCACAGCGCTCCGGCGTTTAGGGGCGAGCCTTGTCGGTCAGATTTTGGGGCTGGTCTTTTTTGCGACCAGCGCGGCGATTTTTAATTTTTGGCCTGGCCGGATTGATCATCATGGACTGGTCGTCGTGCTGGCGCTCAGCGGATTGGCGGCGGTGACGTCGCCGAGTCTATCAGCCCGGTCAGGCTTGGTCCTCGCATTTTCAGTGACCGCGATGCTGTCCGTGGCCTTAGAAGGCTTGCCTTATGTCGCGGGCTTGATCGCAATTATGGGGCTGTTCTGGATTGTCCGGGGCCATCGTGAAGGCGTGCGATTGGTCACGTTTGGGATTGCTCTGATCGTCTTTTCGAGCCTCTTCTATATCTTCGACGCGCCGGGGTTTAGCGCCCGGCGATGGGTTTGTGATGCTTATGGCACCTCGCATTGGGCGGGGCTTAGTCTTGGCGGTTTTTTGTTTGTAGCGCTGGGCGTGTTTGGCGGCGCGCTCGGCACTTGGGTGCCGCGTTTATGGGCTGGGATTGTCGCTGGCGCGCTCACTTTAGCGGTCATTATCTGGGTCAACCCGGCCTGTTTGGGGGATCCTTACGCCAATGTTCCCGACTCTGTGCGGCTCGCTTGGCTAAGTGTTGTCGGCGAAGCCAAGACACTCAGCGTCTTGTTGGCAGATGAACCGGACCGCGTCGTCTGGGTGTTTGGGGTATTGATCACGGCTGCCATGGCGACCGCGTGGATGATCCAATCTGCGGCGGCAGACCAGCGTCTGGTTCGAACCGGGTTCGCAATGCTGTTTGCGCTCTCAATCCTGGCGACAGTTTGGCAGATCCGCGGTCAGTCCTTCTCTCATGTTTTTGCGGCCATGGCGGCGGGGTGGCTTGCCGGTCATTTGTTTGAGCGCTGGCGCGCGCAAGGTGGGGCGGGTCGGCTTTTGGTGGTCGCGGCGGCGGCTTTCGCTTTGGCGCCGCTGAGCTGGGAAACGGTCTCAACCCGCTTTGCCAAGCCCCTGGCCTATGAAGACGAAACCGCCTCGCACAATCTCTCATGCACCCGCCCCGAGGCCTATCAATCTTTGGCAGAGACCCGCGCGGAGATGCGCCTGCACACACCGGTCATTCTCGGGGTCTGGGTCTTAGCGCGTACACCGCATGCGGTGTTTGCTGGCCCTTATCATCGCAACATTCAGGGCATCACGGCGGTCACGGACATTTATACCGGCTCACCGGATCGGGCGCGGGCGCAATTGGCGGCGCTCGGGGCGACGCATTTGCTTTATTGCCGCGGCTTGAACGAGACCAATCGCTATGGGCTGCTATGGCCAGAGAGTTTTGCCGCGCAGCTCAATCGCGACGAGCTGCCCGATTGGTTGATCGCGGCAGATGCTTTGAGTGAGACCGAAGGCGTGGTGCGCCTCTACCGGATCGCGGCCGATTGAACCAATCGATAGGAATTTGGCTTTGCTGCACCGCAACGCGTTGACCGAGAAACCGGTTTGCGCCAAAGGAGGTCATGACAAAACTCAAAACTTCAAAATCAATAATAAAAGAGCTTGAGAAGCTCTATTCCGACGCCGTTGAGGCTTTGACGGCGGCTCTGCAAGATTATTTGCAGGACGGCAAAACCCCGGATGAAGAGGCGCGTGCCAATGGTGCGTTTTGCTATCCTGAACTGATCATTCGCTATAATCCTGACGGCCCGCCGCCTCCGATTTCGCGCGCGTTCGGTAAAATGTCTGAAGCCGGGACCTATTCGACGACCATCACCCAGCCGAATTTCTTTCGGCACTATTTGATCGAGCAACTCAATTTGCTGCTGCGCGATTATGAGGTCGAGGTCGAGATCCGTCGTTCGACGATGGAAATCCCGTATGCCTATGTCTGGGATCAGGCCCAAGCCGATGGGTTAGACGAGATCAGCCCAGCAGAACTCGCCAAATGGTTTCCCTCCCCGCTCTTGACCGATATTGGCGACGAGATTGCCGACGGCGAGCTGTTTGAGCCTTATGATCACCGGCCACTGGCTCTGTTCGAGGCTTTGCGTACTGATTTTTCGTTGAAGCGCTTGCAGCATTATACCGGCACGCCGGTGGCGCATTTTCAGCGCTATTTGCTGTTCACCAATTATCATCGCTATGTCGATGCCTTCGTCGATTGGGGGTTAGAGCAACTGCAAGCCGGCGGGCGCTACACGAAGCTTTCCGTTGCGGGCGGGCTAACGGTGACCGCAGAGACCGAGACTGCGCGCGAGCTGATTGATGGCGCGCCATGGCGCCGGTTCCAAATGCCAGCCTATCATTTGATGACCGAAGACGGCGCCGGAATCACGCTGGTCAATATTGGCGTGGGCCCTTCGAATGCGAAGACGATAACGGATCATTTGGCGGTTCTACGGCCCGAATGCTGGATCATGGTTGGCCATTGCGGCGGCCTGCGTCACAGTCAGTCGATTGGCGATTATGTCTTGGCGCATGCCTATTTGCGCGATGATCATGTCTTGGATGATGTGCTGTCGCCTGACATTCCCGTCCCGCCCATCGCAGAGGTGCAAGTGGCGCTGCAAGAAGCCGCCGCCGATGTCACGGGCGAGTCCGGTGATGCGTTGAAAAAACGGCTGCGCACAGGAACGGTTGTGACCACAGATGACCGAAACTGGGAGCTGCGCTTCACTGCCAGTGCCCGCCGGTTTAACCAATCGCGCGCCATTGCGATTGATATGGAAAGCGCGACGATTGCCGCCAATGGCTTTCGCCTGCGGGTGCCTTATGGCGTGCTCTTATGCGTCTCGGATAAGCCGCTGCACGGAGAGATTAAGCTGCCGGGAGCGGCGAATAAATTCTATGAAAAGTCGATTGGCCAGCATCTGAAAATCGGCGTTGCGACGCTCGAAAAGCTGGCCAGCGAAGGGGCCGCTTTGCACAGTCGAAAATTGCGCGCCTTCGATGAACCCCCTTTCCGATAGGAGCAATTATGTTGGACCGCGTTAAGGCGTTTGA
>JBCBYJ010000060.1:0-9114 GCA_039815905.1 Pseudomonadota bacterium
TGCCACAAATCTCGGCGCCGCGTTGGTCCGCCTCATATTCGCGCGAGCGGCTAATCGCCATTTGGACCACAGCTGCGGCCATCGGGGCGAAGATCATAATCAACAAGCCGGTTATCATCCCGCCGCGCTCTCGACTGGTGAAGAAAAGGGCAAAATTGGCGAGCATGCCAATCGCGCCGGCAATCGTTGCGGTGACCGTCATGGTCAAGGTGTCGCGGTTTTGCACATGCGCCAATTCATGCGCCATGACGCCAGCTGTCTCTTCGCGCGACAACATGCTGAGCAGGCCTGAAGTTGCCGCGACCGCAGCATTTTGTGGATCGCGACCCGTCGCGAACGCGTTCGGTTGTTGGGTTTCGATGAGGTAGATTTTGGGCTCTGGCATGCCGGCGGATTTGGCCAGCGTTTTGGTATCATGCACAAAGGTCCGCACGACCGGGCTGCGATCGCGCTCGTCCACTTCGCGCGCGCCTTGCATGCGCAAGACAATCTTATCGGCATTCCAATAAGAGAAGAGGTTGAGGCCCCCAGCGATGACAAAGGCGATGCCCATTCCCATAACGCCGCCAACCAGGTATCCGACCGCCATAAATAAAGCGGTGAGCGCTGCGAGAAGCATAAAAGTCTTTGCGGTTCCCATGTTGAGGGGTCCTTGCTCGTATAAGTTGAAGGCCTACCTTCTGTTCTAGAAGATATATGGATTGGTTAACAGACCTGGGAGTCTTGTTCATGTCAGATGAAAAAAACGTCACAAAACGCGATCTCCCTGCGGCAGCCCAGCGGGCTTTGGACGAGGCGGCTGAGCGCCGCGCCCTGCAAGAGGCCAAAGAGGAACAGCTCGAAACTCAGCGCGCCGCGGAAAAGGGCGGTCCGAAACAAGAGCGCGTGCGGTATGGCGATTGGGAAAAAGCCGGACGCGCCGTCGATTTCTAAGCCAGACTTTAATTCGGAACAAACGCGACGATGCGAAGCGGCCCGCCACTGCCGCCTTGAATTTTCATTGGCAGCGCAAAAACATGCGCGCCGCGTGGTGGCACGCCATCGAGCGAGGCAACATTTTCAAAGCCTGGAATGTTTTGATCGAACAAGATCCGGTGCACCAGGAAACTGGCGGAGTTCGCCATGTCGAGGCTTGGCGTGTCGAGCCCCACCGCGCGGACGCTGCGTTGATTGGCAAGAAAATCTGCCGCTTCAGGGGTCAAGCCTGGAAAGTGCAGTTCGGCAACCCCGCCGGGCCCGCGCCGCCCGGTGCCGAGATAGGCTTCTGCATCCGGCCACAGCGCCGCTGAGCCAGTATTGAAGAGCACAATGGGTCGGTCTTTGATTTGACCATGCTTTGCTTCCCAATCGGTAATGTCCGCCTGGGTGATGCCATAGCCGCGATCGGCCGCCGCTTTGGCTTTGACATCAATGACAATGGCAGGCCCGATGAGCGCGTCGAGGGGCACTTCATCTGTGGTCTGTCCCGCGGCTTGGAAATGGATCGGCGCATCGAGATGTGTGCCGCCATGTTCTGAGCCGCGAAACGCATAGGCGCTATAATAATAGCCTGCATCCGTCATGCCTTCAGATACGGTTGAGAGCACAAACATATCCGAGGTCGGCCAGTGCAGGGTGCGATCATCAAACCCATGGGTGAGATCAATCCATTGTCCGTCAGAAAAGTCTGGCTGAGGGGACGTGTCTTGGCAGCCGGCGAGCGCCAAAAGCGCGGCCGCGATGATGTGCAATCGCATTGCAATACACCCTTCGCTTTCGCCCCTAGTGCGTAACCTTAAGCAAAGACCGGGTTTGAGATCAAATGAGACTGGCAGTCCGCGACGGGTTTAGGACCGCTCTCCGCGTGGACGTCGTTCAGCCAGGGGGCGTTCGCCGCGACCTTGGCCGCGTTCTGCATCTCGGGGCCGTGGCGCTTTTAAGTCCGCCACAACAATGTCGCCGCTCTCTTCATCCGCATAGTCTTCCGCGAGATTGACGATCACCATGGTGAACTCGTCCAAGTCGACGCGGCGGTCGAGATTCGGGTCGAAGCGAAACGGATTGGCGAGACTGTCATCGCGGGTCGGAAGACTTTCAGCCCAGTCTTGCTGCTCGAAGGCGGTTAAAGAGCCATCTTCATTGGCGTCCGCGTCTTCAAACGCAACCGGGATGCCCGCTTCAACTTCGGCTTGGCTAATCCGCCCATCACGATCTTCGTCAAAGCTGATCAAGAGCCCCGCGCCGGGTTTCAGTCGCGCGCTTTTGGCTTGCTTGCGCAAGGCTTCGTCGCGAACTTCACCTTGTCCTGGCAGCCGTACGATTTCGTCTTCGTCTGCATCGGCTTGGGCTGGCGCTGCGATGCAAATCGCAGACAGCGCCAGCAATGAGAGGGTCTTGATCATGAGTGCACCACTTTACGTCCTAAGCTCCATATAACCACTTGTGACATGAATGCCACATTACCAAACGGTCGGGGGTCAGAAATCAAGGGTAAAAATGGCAATCACGTGTCAAAGGCGGATGTCTTTTATGATAAGACTTTAAACAAGAGTTGAGCACTCTCCCGTGTAGGCGTAAACCGCGAAATAGAGGCAGATGTCTCGCCCGTCTGAGTCTTTGATCGACACGCACTGTTCGGGAATGAGGGCGTTGTAACTGCCATAGCACTCGCAATGTTCGCCCTCGCACCCTTTTTGTGAATTTGCATAAGCCTTGGTTACGGCGATATCTCGCACGCGGGTTTTGTGGTCTTTATCGCAGGGGTCGGGACAGGGGGCGTGGACAATTTTATACCCCACCCCGGTTCCGACGCAAGGTCCTGAACAAGCAATCTCGGGCGCAATTTCTTCTATTTGTGCGGACATTTTTTTATACTCCATAATATATATTACCCCAAGCGCTCATCTAGACGCTAGCATACTAAATACAGTTTGTATTTTGTTGTGGTGTTGCAAATATAGAGCGGCACGTGGCGCAGATTTGCGCTTTGTTCGAGTGAATTTGGCCGGCGATACGCGTGAATGTGTATAAGGCTTGACCAATGCGGCGAGTCCCGCTCGATCTTGGTTTCGCAAGTTGAGTAGCCTTTTTGAACTTTATGGCCGCATCGCTTTAGCGGTCTGATCCCACGGAGGATAATGATGGGAAAACGTGACGATCTGATCGCTAAATACGCAAAAGATCTGGAAGAGAAGTGCGGTGTGAAGCCGGACATGAAATTGCTAACCGCGGTGACCATCGCTTGTGGTCCATCGATTTACCGCAACGATGCCTCGACCGTGTCAGCCTCTCAAAAATCTGAGCTGGAGACGGTCAAGAATAGCTTTTTGATTAAGAAGCTTGGGCTCAAAGACACGCCGAAGCTTGATGAAGGCTTGGACGCCGTGATGGAAACTTATGGTCGCTCCGTGCGCAAAAAGTACCGCGCCGTCGTCTATTACCTTCTCGTCAAGCACTTCCGGAAAGCCAGCTTGTTTAAATAGGCTGGACTTTGCATGGCAGAGTTTAGAAGGACTGGGAGCTTTCCCGGTCCTTTCTTTTTTGGGCTTTTTGCGGGCGCAGCTGAAACAGCGTTAACAGCTTCCTTACCCTCGTTAACTCGGACTTAACGCAAAGCCAGCATTCGGTTAACTGTTGCGTAGTGTGTCCCGGCGGTTGATTCGCCGGGGCGAAAACGGAGTTTGCGATGCCGATCTCAACCGACCAGATCGCCCTGATTATTGCCGTTGGGGCTTTAGCGCTCGGCCTGGCTTTTATCTTATGGGCCCTGCGCACCTCCGATGGCGCCCGCGGCGCGGCCAAGCGCTATAAGGAAAAAGCCAATGAGGCCGAGTCGTCCGTCGCCGAATTGAAATCGGTCCTTGGCGCTCATCCCGGCGTTATTCTGGTCTGGCAAGGCGATGATATAGATGTCGATGCAGATGACATTACGCCGCCCGGCATTCATGGCTCGCCCGTGGCTTTGGCCAGCCTGTTAAGATTTACCGATGATGCGGTCTCGATCGATCCGGCGGTTCGGATCATTGAAGGTTTGGCCGATCTTGAGGCGCGCGATGCCAGCGGCGTCGATTCGACCTTGCGCATTCGCCTGCGCGAATTGGCCGAAGAAGGCCAACCGTTTTCCCTGACGATCATCGGACAGAATGGCCGCTTTTTAGAAGCCGATGGCCGCACGGCCGGCGCGCGGGTCGTGGTCTGGATTTCAGACTCAACCATTAAAGGCTTGGAGGAAAGCTCAGCGCGTGGCCGCTTGGAAGAAGCCCGCCAGGTGATTGCGCGCGATCCCACGGCGTTTTTAGACATGCTCGGCAAAGCGCCGTTTCCGGCTTGGCGGATTTCTGGCGTTGGCCGTTTGCAATGGGCGAACCCGTCTTATGTCGAAGCCGTCGATGGCGACAATCTCGATCGGGTGCTGGAGCGCCAGGTTATGCTCGACGAGAAAGCCGTGGAGCAAGTGCGCAAAACGCTCACCGATGGCAAAGAGATTGATGAGACGCGGCACATCTCGATCAATGGCGAGCGCCGCGCCATGCGGGTGCTGTCTTTCCCGCTGTCGGGCGGGGTCGGAGCAATGGCCTTTGATGTCACAGAACAAGAACGGGCCCGAGATGAGTTAGACAAACATGTCCGGGCGCATGATGAGACGCTGAACCATGTCGCCGATGCGGTCGCGATCTTTAGCGGCGAGCGCAAACTGACCTTCCACAATCGCGCCTTTGCGAAAATGTGGGACATGGATGAAGGCTTCCTGCTCGATATGCCGAGCCATGGCCAATTGCTCGACCGGTTAAGAGAGCGGCGCAAGCTGCCGGCGCAGTCTGAATATGCCAAATGGCGCGCGGAGGAGCTGTCTTACTATCTCGACATTAGCGGGATTGAAGAAGATGAATGGCACTTGCCTGACAATCGCACATTAAAAGTGACGCGCCAGCGCCACCCGATGGGCGGATTGCTGATCCTGTTTAAAGACATTACCAGCGAGCTTAATTTGCGGACCAAGTATAATGCGATGATCAAGACCCAAGGCAAAACCCTGGACAGTCTGCATGAAGCGGTTGTGGTGTTTGGCTCTGATGGCCGCTTGAAATTATCAAATAGCGCCTTTGCCGAACTCTGGGGAATTGAAGAAGAGCTGCTCAAAGATGAGCCTGATTATGATGATATCGCGGATTTCTGCGTGCCGCTCTTCCATGACCGGAACACTTGGAAAGCCATCAAAGCGCACATTACCGATCCCGGCGCTCGACAAGAGACCACAGGTGAGATGCGTCGCTCAGATGGATCCATCCTGACTTATGTCACCAAGCCGCTGCCGGACGGCAATACGTTGATCGCCTTTGCCGATGTCTCGGCCCAGCGCTCCGTCGAGACCGCTTTGCGCGAACGCGCCGAGGCGTTTGAAACCGCCGATCGGCTGAAGACCGAATTTGTCAAAAATGTCAGCTATCAATTGCGCTCACCGCTGCAGACCATTTTGGGCTATGGCGAGTTTTTGCAGATGGAGCGGATTGGCGATCTCAACGAAACGCAGCGCGATAAGGTCGATGCGATTTGTGAAGCCTCGAACCATTTGAATGATTTGATCGGCAATATTCTCGACCTCGCCATGATTGAGGCGGGCCGAATGGATCTCGACATTAGTGAAGTGAATTTGCGCGAGTTGATCAAAGAAGCGGTGTCGATCGGGGTGACCAATGCCGCCGACACGGAAGTCGAAGTCATTGCCGATATTGCTAAAGGCCTCGGCAAAATTGAAGCGGATGAGAAACGGATTCGCCAGATCCTGTTCAATCTCGTCTCCAATGCGCTGCGCTTTACCGATCCGGGCGGCAAAGTGACCATATCAGCGGAGCGGATGGGCGACACAGCCAAGCTGACCGTCAAGGACAATGGCCGCGGCATTCCGGCGGAAGACCAAGCCACACGGTTTGACAGTTTCACCTCTAGCGATCGCCGCGGGGCCGGGCTTGGGCTGTCTTTGGTGAAGCATTTTGTGCAGCTGCATGGCGGCAATGTTGGGATCAAATCCCAACCCGGCGGTGGCACGGAAGTCGTCTGCTGGATCCCGATTGAGGCGACCCCACAAGGCGGCACAAGCGCGCCAGAAAAGCTCGCCGCGTAAAACACCCCTTTCAACTGTCAGGTGCATTCGCTTGTCAGGGCTCGCCTAAATCGGCAGTCTCTCGGTCCAAGCTCATATCTAGCTTGGAACCACAAAGGGAGAAGACCATGGCCGTAGCCCGCGTAACTGAGATTATATCGGGATCGAAGAAGAGCTTTGACGATGCTGTAAAAAAGGGAATTGAGCGCGCCAATGAGACGCTCAAAAATGTTGAAGGCGCTTGGATCAAAGATCAGTCCGTTGTCTTAGAAAAAGGCGAAATCAAAGAGTTTCGCGTCGTTTTGAAAGTGACGTTCATTCTGAAAAAGCAAGCCTGAACGGGCGCATCGAAACCAAAAAACCCCGCCTCGATCAGGAGGCGGGGTTTTTATATATTGAGCGACCGGGGGGGTCAGGACCCGTCACTGTGTTGCCGGTCTAGTCGCCATTCGACTGATAGGTCGCCGCATTGCCGACGGCGGTCGCGGCGCCGTGAATGTTGCCGGCAAATCCGACGGTCGCGGTGGTGTTGGCGAGAATGTTGGCGCCATTATATTGCAAGGTTTGGCCGGTTAAAGCGGCGTCGCCGCAAGTCGCGCAGAGGGTTGCCGTGGCCGCATTACCGATTGAGGTTGCACTGGCAATGGCATTTCCGTCAGGCGACGTGCCGGTAAAGTTGGCGGACGTGTAGACGGTCCCGAAATTGGTCTGAGACGCATAGAGTGCGGTATCGGAGCCAACATTTGAGATCGTGGCGGCATTGCCAACGCCGTACGCGTTCGATGTGGCTGAGCCCGTCCAATGGTCCAATGTGACATAGGTCTGGCTATCAATGTCTGACCCATTCATCTGTCTCAAGGAATCACCGCTTTGGCCGAGCGAGGCATAGCCCCACTCATTATGCACAGTGGTCGAGTTTCCGAACGCCGTCGTTGTGCCAAGTATATTTCGACCCTCGCGAATATAGATGTCCGTCGAGGCTTCGATCAGGTTTCCAGGATCGGTGCGTTGATCGATCGAGCTAATATTTGTCGTGGTCGACCCGCTATTCGAAACGGAGTTACCGCCCGCAGTATTGGCAATCGTGGCGGCGTGGGTGACCAGGTCAATATCGACATCCATGGTGGTTTCGACAGAGTCTTTGCTCTCCTGAAGGATCGACGCATTGAGGTTGCCATTCTCACTGGCGGGGATCGATACATTGGCGATGCCCGTGGTCGCGGCCGTGAGTTTGCGCGTTTCGTCGAGATCGACAATCGTGCCCGCCTCGATCTTTCCTTCAGTTATCTGACTGCTGATATAATTGGTGTTGCCGGACCATGAGCCGCCCGTGGAGGAGTTGCCATAAGCGGTTGTGGTCACCCCGGCTTGCCGGGTCGAGCCGCCGTCCAAAATGCCGATCGCAGAGACGGTTCCATCCTGGCTCTGCCGGATGTCTAAATCCATATCACCCGCGTCGACAAAGCCTGAAGCTGTATTGGCGACCGCAGTTGAGGTCACGGAGGCCTGTTTGGCGAAGTCTTCGATTTCGACATCCAAATTGGCGATCACATTGTTCAATTGAACTTGATCAATGAGAATCACGCTCTGGGGCGCGGGCGCAACCGGATCCGTGGTGGCGCCTGGGGTATCTGGGGTGTCAGGGGTGTCATCATCCGCCAAAGCGGGGGCGGCGATCAGAGTGGCGATGGCGGCGATGCCGATAAATGGCCCGATCCAATCAAATTTGGGAATCAGAGTGCGTATACGTGTCATAGGGTCCTCGCAGGTCATTGGATTTTAGCAACGGGCTGGTGATAGCCACGGTCTCGACTGCGGTGCCATTTATTGGCCTCGCCTCGGCTCTCGCCATTATAGTCATTGAGATCCGCGCGGAACGGAGTGTAGTCCCCGGTCACGCCATTGGATGAGATACCCCTCGTCAACGGACAAATATCGGCGTTTGGAGCGCCATAAAGATTCGCCATCATTTCAAGCGCAGCACGCTCAATGACGGACCGGACCGCAAGTTGAATAGGCTCTTGCGCCCGTTCGCCGACGCCAATGTCGAACACATTGCCATTGGTGAAGTCAAAAATACCCAACGAAAGTTCGCGCCCGATGATCTGCTTTTGATAAGAGATGACATCGAACACTTCGAGCGTATCGGTCTTTACCAGCCGCAAATCGAGTCCAACATTGATGACGAAGAGTTTGACCCCTGCGGTCCCTTTTGGGTCCAAGGCGTCTGTGTCTCCGGCAAAGGCGTCGCCGCCAAAAGATCTTATATTATAATTCAGCTCTGTAATGCCGCCAACCAAGTAGAAATCCGAGCCTGGGATCGACCCCGCACGGATTTTGTCGAATTGCCCCTCTGTGTCGCCGATGAGTTTATTGTTTTTATATTTAAGATCGAGCTCCGCCACCGACGTATCGAAACGCTCAACCAATACTGCACCGGCCTTTGCCAAAGCTGACATGGCCATGAGCGAGCCGCCTTGCGTCACGCGTCGGCCCCCTTCAATGTCGGCTTTGCCGGTATAATCTAGGATCCGCCCGACGGCGATTCGCGGGGCGCGAACGCCGGACTGGCGCGCAAAATGGCCCATACAAACCAAGCCTTCGGAATAAGGCGTCGGGTTTGACGTTACCGGCGAACCGCCAATCGGGCTCGTATAATTGCCGCTCTTGCCTGCAACCGGTGAGACACAGCCTGCCAAGAACAGCGCCGAGGCGAGACCTGCCGCGGCGGCTTTGGCGCGCGCGACCGGTATAAACGTGGTCAGGTCAATCATTAAAAGTCTAGCTCCCCGTTGAGTATGACGGTTTGATCGCCCTCATTGATCTGCGTCGAATCGATGATGATCGTATTGTTCGACCCATTGGTAATGACGTTTAGCTGATTGCCGACCGCGGTGCCGTTTCCGATCATGCCGCTGGCGCCATCGGTTTGACCCCAGCCTGTGTGCAGGCCTGTGCCCAGACCCGAGCCGCCATTGATCAAGCCATTAATAATCACCCGATTGCCGAAGCGATCGCGTGAATTGGCGGAATAG
>JBCBYJ010000061.1:0-9041 GCA_039815905.1 Pseudomonadota bacterium
TAGATATGATTGCAACCCTGCTCATGCGGCCCGCTTAGCAGGGCTCGCCGAGCCTGTCACTCGCCTTCGCGCATCGACCGCAGGGGTCTGATCCGGGTCTAGCCGTCTGCCGCCGCCTCCGCCAAGGCTTTCTCCATACCGCCGACAATCGCCGGGGCGACGACGATGAGGCGTCCGATCTCATGTTTAAAACTCTCGACTTGGACGCCGCCGGACAAGATCATATAGCGATCAATGATCAACTGATCATTCATGACATACATCCCGAACGCCTCCATCTCGCGGTCTAATTGATTGACAAATTCCCATGTCGTGCCGCCTGGCAGATCATGTGAGGCGCCGAGTAAAACCCCCTCACAGGCCTGAGCTTCATTACACTGTCGAAGGGCGACCAAATATTTGTACCCGGTCGGCGTTTGAACCACTAAGCCCGTGCCGCCATTTAAGTCTTGCAGCACCGTATGCTCATAGCTGGTCACAATTGAACGCATATCGTTCAGCGTCACCGAGGTGACGAGGCGCGTGTCGACGGGGGCCGGAGCGACGGCCTCTTGCGCATTTGCGGTGAGACAAGAAAGTGAAGCTGCGACAGCCATCGCAGTTAGAATCGGTTTCGCCATTTTGGCTCCCTCTTCGCACTCGTACGCCCGAGTGAGTTCGAATTGGTCGCCCCCTAGACGCTATTCCCTTAGCACAGATTTCGCGTCTGCAACATCCAACTGCATCTGCGCCACCATGGCATCAAGGTCAGCAAATTTCAGCTCTGGCCGGAGATAGCGCACTAAAGCCACTTCTAAGACTTGCCCATAAAGATCGCCCTCAAAATCGAAAATGAAGGTCTCGAGCAGCGGATCCCGGATACCGGTGGTGGGCGTTCGACCAAAATTCGCTACCCCTGCGCGCCAGTCCGTCTCGCCAGTTAAGCGCGCGCGCACCGCATAGACCCCGTGTCGCGGATGGATCAGCGCGCCGAGATGCAGATTGGCGGTTGGAAAACCAATCGTTCGCCCGCGTTTCTCGCCATGCTCGACTGTGCCGTCAATGATCCAGTCATGACCGAGGATCTCAGCGGCTTTTTCCGGTTCGCCGGCGATCAAAGCCTCGCGAATGCCTGTCGAAGAGGCTTTCGCGCCAAGCGCTTCGACCTTATCGACAATCGTCACGCCAAAGCCCAATGCGCGGCCCAGGGATGACAGACGATCGGCATCGCCCATGCGGCCTCGACCAAAGCGAAAATCAAAGCCAACCGTTACATGCGCGGCGCCAATTCCGTCTTTCAAGACCGCGCGGGCAAACCCCTCATCGGTCATCGCCGCCATATCGGCATTGAAAGGCAGCTCATAGATCGCGGCGGCGCCAAGCTCGGCCAAGCGCGCATTACGACGCGCCGGGCGATAGATCCGAAACGGCGGGTCATCCGGGCGGAAGAAGGCCCGCGGCGGCGGCTCAAATGTCGCGACGCCGAGCGGTCCACCCGCCGCGAGAGCGCCGTCGATCACTGCCTGATGGCCGGCATGAACGCCATCAAAATTGCCCAATGCCACAGAGAACCCACGGGCCGAGACTGGGACATCGCGATAGTGAGCAATGACGGTCATTTAGGCATCCCGGTTCGGCACCATGACCGTCGCTTCGCCGGAAATCGCGGCCTTGCCGTCCACCATGCATGAGACTTTAAGCGTAACCCGATTGCCGCGCTCTAACATCTCCGTCACTTCGACTTTCACAGTGACGTGTGAGCCGATGAAAACCGGCCGACGAAAGCGCATATTGAGACCGACAAAGATCGCGCCAGGCCCAGGAAGGTCATTGCCAAGAATGCCGGAAATATAGCTCGCCGTCAGCGCGCCATGGGCGATGCGCTGACCGAATGGGGTATTTTTGGCAAATTCCTCATCCATGTGCAGCGGGTTGCGATCTCCAGACACTTCCGCGAACAGATCAATGTCTTTTTCGGTAATCACATGCTCGGTTTGGTGGGTCATGCCCACGGACAAGTCTTCGAACTTGTAACCGTCTTTATAAGTCATAGCGGATCAGTCTCCGATTTCGTTCACGGCGTGTTACAGTGTGTTTCAAGATTCGTCACCAAGAGAGTTTTTCCAGCGCCCATTTTGCCGAAACGGCGTATTCGGCCAGCAAGTCCGTCACTTCTTGCTGAAAATCTGCGCCATGCTGCTTCAGTCCGGTGCCGACATAAAGCCCGTCATAGCCCCGATTGGCGGCGCCGCGCATATCCGTGCCGGGGCTATCCCCAATGCACAAGATGCGGTTTGAGGCGGGCTCAACCCCGAGATCTGACAGCTTGGCGAGCGCCAGGTCATAAATCGGATCAAACGGTTTTCCAGGATAGATCACTGTGCCGCCTTCGTCTTCGAAAATCTGCGCCAACGCGCCCGCACACCAGACCAGCTGATCGCCAATACGCACCCGAATATCGGGATTGGCGCAAATCATTTGCATGTCGCGATCGGCCATCTCAGCCAGGCGATCGCGATAATCGTCCGGATGATCATTCTCTTGGTCTTCGAGCCCGATACAGAGCACGGTGTCGGCATTTCGCTCGTCGCCAAATTGCAGATCCAAGCCCTCATATAAAAAGCGATCATGCTCCCACCCGGCATCCGCGCCCATGCGATAGAACACCTCGCCGACGCGCTGACTGAGCAGCTCGCGTGTTGCATCGCCTGAGGTCACGCAATCATCATAGGCCTCATGCGGCACGCCCAGCGGTTCAAAATAGCGAATGGCCCGGTCTTTCGGGGTCGGTGCATTGGTGATCAAGCACACCGCGCCGCCCGAATCGCGAAACCGCATCAAAGCCTCGCAGGCCTCTTCAAACGCGAAGCGGCCATTGTGAATGACGCCCCAAACGTCACACAGGACAGCGTCATATTGATCAGCGATCGCGGCCAAGCCGCCTGGAAAATCAGGATGGGTCATGGCTGCGAGTTAGGCAGCCGCGGAAGGTCCGTCAATCCGGCGGTCCCTCGCGGCTCAGGCTAAGAGGCCCGAGACGTCAATTGCCGCACCAGTTCGGCGGGCGGCGCGGTTTCCTGCATCAAAGATGATTTGATCGGACGCGGCGCGCCGAAAATGTGCCCTTGGCCATACGGGATGCCAAATTCGAGGATCTCGACGACGCTGACTTCTTCTTCGATCTTTTCGGCAATCAGCGTCACCCCATAGCGCGAGCAAACCGCGGCCACTTCTTCGCCGGCAACTTTGCGGTCAACCGATGATAAAGGCCGCGGCCCGAATGGATCGCGCAATTGCTCAATCAATTCACCGCCTTTGAATTTGACGAAGCGGATGCCAGCATCCTGTAAGCGCGGCAGATCGATATCAATTGTTTCCGCATGATCGATTGAGAAGCGGAAGCCGAGCGCGGTCAGACGCTCCATAGCTTCGCGCATTTGCCGCGAGCGATGCTCAAAACTGCTGGTGCGAATCTCAAAGATTAAGGCGCCCGCCAGATCCCGGTTTTGCTCCATATGGCTCAAGAAGAATGGGAAAAAGTGTGGATCTTCAAGCGAGTAAGCCGATACGTTACAGAATACCCCGACCCGGCGATCGCGCGCGGCGAGGCGGCGAACAACTTCGACTGACCGGTACAGCATCATATTATCAATGACGCCGAGCAGATTGGCGCGCCGCGCCGCGTCGAGGAAATCGGCGGGCAAAATCAGCGTGCCATCCGGGCCGCGCAAACGGGTATAGCCTTCATAGAAAGAGACCCGGCGCTGCGGCAGCGACACGATGGGCTGCAAGTGCAGATCGACGCGGCCATCATACAGGGCTTCTTTGACAGCGCGCAGGACCGCATCTTCCATCGGCGCCACTTCGCCTTGGGTTTCGGCACTGGCGAGTTTGGTTTCGAAACTGCGCGACAGACGGTCGATCAGGGTTTCGAGTTGTTTCATCTCGCTGACCAGCGCGTCGCGGCGTTCGGTCAATTCTTGTTTGACCGTGCTTTCAATCGCGGTGGTGCGGGCTTCGACCACATCCATACGCTCGCGCACATCTTGGTGGCTGGATTCGAAGCCCTCGATGCGGGTTTCAAGCGCGTCGGATTTGCCCGACCGCGTCGCAAACAGATGCACCTGTCCGAACAGCGCGGTTATAATTGCGCCGCCACATACGGCCAGCGGCAATTCGATCGCAGCGTAGGTGTACAGGCCCCAACCTGCGCCCGCACCGATCATTGCATAGATCACAAAAAACAAGGCAACCATCACCCTCAGCCCCTAAAAGTCGTGCTAACCTTAACAAATAATGGTCAAGTGTTAACGAATTGGTAGCATTAGGGCTGATTTGCACCCTCTGCCAAGGGATCAAGGCAATCCGTCCACTGCATTTCTTTCGGCATCGAGGACTTCGCGCAACGCTTGCAGGATCGGTAAGATTTTCGCCAATTGCGCGAAATCTTGGTGCTCAAGGATCGTCTCAGCCAATGGGGCCATGGCTTTCACGCCGGTCTTGCGCGCCGCGCGACCGGCCTGTGTCAGGGTCACGAATTTGCGCCGCCGGTCCTCCGCGCTGCCGGTGATTTCGACCAAGCCTTTGCGCTCCAAATTGCGCAAAATTGCCGTCATTGAGGGTTTCGTCATCTGAAACGCTTTGGCGAGATAGGTCGGCGACTTGCCATCCCCGAGGCGAACAAAATGGTTGAGGACCCCAAACTCTGACGGGTTCAAATGCGGCGCCAAAACCCGCGCAAACCGCGCTGTGCTGAGCTGGTTGATAATGCCAATCTCGTTGAGCAGGGAAAATACCGTGCTCGCTTCGCTGCCGGGGCGCGCGGGGGTCGAATCGTTCATACACTTTGATCTATCAGCTTGCTCTCAAGCGGCCAACGCGGGCTGGGCTTTGGGAACCTGGTAAAGCCGACCCGGCCCAGCATGTGGACGACGCCGTCACCGGCGACGCCAAGCGCCTCACGAAGGCTCTGATACGGCCCGGCCATTTCTGGAAATTCCTGCAAGACCTGACTGAGCGGATGCACGCAGATGCCAGCCTGTTGCGCCGCCAAATTCATCCGCACCCAAGCCGCCCCGGCCTCCAATTGGCTTAGTCGTGTGTTCGCAGGCGCCGTCACCCAGACAAAGCCTTGGGCCGAGTGAATGATCGGATGATACATGTCCAATCCCGCCTGATAGGCCGTACTGCCAGGCGTATCCAAGCTTTCCGGGCTGACCATTCCGGCCATTTTCAAAAGCCCCATTTGTAGCCCGCCCATATCGATTCCATCCGGGTTTCGGGTCACAGCGCGATTGCCGATCCGCATCAGGTCAACGCTCTCGCGGCGGGTCAGATCGGTGGCGAGTTCAATCTGAAACCCGTGCCAGGCCAAATCGACGATCCGGGCAACTTGGCCTGGCTCAATCGTACCGCCCACCTCCAGCGCCCCCGCCCCGCCTGTCAGGATCGCAGAGAGCGCGTCCGGGCTGACCGGCTTGGACGTGTCATACGGCTCTTTGGTCGAACGGCGCTCCAGCACGGCCGCAAAAAGCGGGTCCGGTGGCGCGTCATCTGGTCGAAGCTTCACCCGCGCCACAGGGCGCGCATCCAGCCGCGGCTGCGCGGCGCCGTCTGGAAAGGCGGTGATCTCAGCGCGATTCCCTTGCTCGGCCGCCGCCATGCTCAGCAATTCCAACATGCACCCGAAGCCAATCGTGATTTGCCGGTCAAACGGATCGGTGTGGGGCAAGCGCCGGTCGAGATCGATCTGAACCAGGATCTCATCATCGCCGACCAGCTCAAACTGCCAGGGCTGTCGATTGTGCGGATTGGGCGCCAGAATCGCATACGCCAACGCATCGAGCCGCGAGTCGCCAAAGCTCTGCCCCGCCTGCGACCAAGGGGCCCGGGCGCGCGCCAGACCTGGGCCATTGGCGGCTTGCAAGGTCCCTAGCCCGCCAATCAAAGCGGCCGCGCCTCCGGTGATCAATAATCCGCGTCGTGACAGCATTTCGAGCGCCTCCTTATTAGTTGTTAGTTATTTAACTATCTATATATCTGAGGATGGATGTCAAGCCGGTGGTGTTCGTGACGAAAGAGCAACACTCGAAAACGCTTTCACGTTTTGCGTCACTTTCTCGATTTCCTGGGTTTGACAGGGCCGACAACGCTTTTTACGCAAGGGTTCAAATCCCGAAACACCTACGGTCCACGGTCACTGCTTGACCGGATGGGGCGTCTCGGGGGAGACAGGGGTCCTGCGCAAGTGGGACCCCTTCGCTTTTTAAGGCAGCTCGTTTTTGACGATTATGAGCGGCGCCGTCAGCGGCCAAACCTGATCGGCTTGGTCTGGCTCACAGCCCAATCGCACATGCGTTTGCAGGTCCGCGCGCGGGCGCGTCGGGGGCTCGGTTCGATCACATGAGCTGATCTGAAACAGCGCCGCGTCATTATAGATCATGTCATAGCCATGCCGGGCGGCGCGCACTTGCACATCACCGGTATTGAAAACCGTCTGCCCTGGCGCGCCAATGCGCGCGGTCATGATGGCCGCATCATATCCCCCTGGCGGGATGCCCTCTTCTACGATGCGCAGCGCATCAGACTGTTCGAAGGCTTTGTTGAGCGCGGTGATAACCTCTTCGGTGCCCGTCGGCCCGATCACCAGCAGCGGCGCAGAGCGCCCGGCCCGCCAGCTCTCATTGCGCAATTCATCCAAGCCTTCTATGTCGCGCCCGCGCACCGAGAAAATCAGGACAGCATCGAGCAAGCGCAAATCGTCTGAACTCAGCGCCCTGACGGCGCCGGCTGGAGCGCCAAACATGACCCGCTTTCCGCCAGCGACCGCGAGCGCGCACAGGCGGTCAGCCGGCAATGGCCCGCAAGGTAAAACCACGAAGTCTTGCGGTGCGATCTGCACCGATGGCGCAGACGGCGAAGCGGGCGCGCCGCCACACGCGGCGAGCAAAGCTCCCCCGAGCATTGACGCGATGATTGAGCTTTTCCGCATGACCCGCTCGGCGTAGCGAGACTCGTCAGGTCAGCACAGTGTTCTTTTGCTCAGCCACAATTTCATTCTCTATATGTCCCAGCCCAGAAATCTCGACCCGCACACGATCTCCAGCCTTTAACCACTTTGGCGGGTCAAATCCGGCGCCAACGCCCGCCGGGGTGCCGGTAAAAATGACGTCGCCCGGCTCGAGCGTGAAAGCTGTGGTGAGATGGGCGATTTGTTCGCGGATCGAAAATGTCATTTGCGATGCGACGCCGTGCTGGCGAAGCTCGCCATTCACATAGCCTCGAATTTCAAGCGCGTCCGGGTCGTCAATCTCGTCCGGCGTCACAAGCCATGGCCCAAACGGCGCATGGGTATCAAAGCCCTTGCCCATAATCATAGTTGGACTTGCGCGCTGCCAATCGCGCACGGAAAAATCGCAGCCGCACGCATAGCCCGCAATCATCTCATCCGCCCGTTCTTCTGGCACATGCCGTCCGGTTTTGCCGATAATGATGACCAGCTCCGCTTCATAATCCAACTGATCAGACACCGCGGGCATATCGACCGGACTGTAAGGCCCGTGGGCGGCGGTCGCTTGTTTGTTGAACCATTTCTGGACGTTCGAGTTTGGGGTCTTGATGAAGGTCACAGATTCTTTGGCATGGGCGGCATAATTAACCCCAATGCCGAGGATTTTGCGCGGTCTTAAAATCGGAGCCAGAACCTCACACTCGGCCAAGGGGAATAGGCCCGCCTCGCCCGCGCGCGCCGCAGCTCCCGTCAAATCGCCGAGCAGGTTGGCGACATCCGTCTCCGCCACACAGTGCACATTGTCGCCGCGTATCAGCGCAGCCTGTGTGCGCCCGTTCACCATAATATTGACCCATTTCATTGGCCTGTGACCTCTTCGCTACGATTGACTGAAACCGGACAATTATTGTGTGAGTTTCAATTGATGGCGCTCTACTCGGGGGTTAGGGGTGAGCATGCGTTTGGTGGGGTTAATGAAAGTTTAGAATAAATGACACAAGGCCTTCGTGCTCAGGAAAGTACGCTTGCTGATCTTTTATGCAATGGCATGGAAATGGCGATGCCGCCTTATCAGCGCAGCTATTCTTGGGAACATGCAGAGGCAGAAGCCCTGCTGACAGACCTCAGAGATGCGAGCGAAAATGATGATAATCATTTCATCGGCGCCATCGTGCTGGTGCGAGAATCCTCTGGGCGTTACTTAATTGTGGACGGACAACAACGTCTGACCACGCTGACCATCTTACTGGCTGTTTTGCGCGATATCGAAACCGATGCCGCGCGCAAAGAAGCGCTGCACGCTTTGATCGCAGATGAATCAGGTCCCGGCGACCCGTTTTGGCGAATCTCTTTGAACCATATTGATGGTCCCTATCTCAGTGAAGCGATCCAGAGTCGCGGCGCCTCTTTGGCCAAGGACATTGAACCCAATGACAGCGACAGCCAGCTGCGCATGCGGCGCAACCTCGACAATTTCATCGGTCAGGTGCGCAATATGTCGCCGGAATCGCAGCGCAATCTGGCCGAAACGATCAAGCACCGGATCTTGCTCGTGAAAGTCGTCGTCGAAGATTGGGATGGCGGATATAATGTCTTTCGGGTGCTCAATACACGCGGCAAAGCCCCAAACAGCCACGATATTATCAAAACCGACTTGCTCGAAAATGCCGCCCTTGCCCCGGAAGAAGCCGACAATTTTTCGCGGCAATGGTCGATCCATGAATCGCGACTGAGCGGGTCTGGCTTTGACGATTTGCTCAATCAGATCAGCACGCTCTATGCGCGCAAAACCAAAAAGGGTGCGACTGAGTTTCGCAAAGCGGTGATTTTGAAACATAGCGGCGGCATGCGGGAATTTCTCGCCAATGAGCTGCCCGCTTATGTCGATGCCTATGACATTATCTCCACTGGGCGCGGCGATTTTGGCGAGATGACTGTGCAGATCACAGAAGCGCTTAATCATTTAAGGCTCATTGATCACCAATTATGGCGCGCCCCTGCGATCAAGTTTCTGGTCAATAAGGATCGCACACCAGAGATCACCTATCAGTTT
>JBCBYJ010000062.1:0-8960 GCA_039815905.1 Pseudomonadota bacterium
CATATTCGATCAAATGACACAAGAAGAAGAGAAATACAAAGAAATCTTGTGAGGATTCCTCATCAGAAAAGGTCATATGATTGCTGAAAGACGAGATTGGAGCAGCAAATGACCCACAAGACCGGAACGGCAATCGATCATTTCAAGGCATCCCTGAAGACGCCGAATCTCGTCGGCGGCCTTCGAGCCGGACTGATCGGGGAGGGCACGAGCATCGCCGGCCCCCTTGGCGAGCGCGAGATGATTTACGCCGACTATGTCGCGTCCGGGCGGGCATTGCGCCAAAAGAGTCGGCCCGGTAACGCGCGCTTGCGGCCCGGACATTTGCTGCGAGTTCATCAGCAGGCTCATGAGGAACATCAGCGCAATCACCAAACCGACGGCCAGCAAAATGATCCGGCCAAGCACATCATCACTCTGTGTCGGGGCACGTGGCGGGTTCAACTGGCTCTGGGTGATCGGGGGAATAACGGTACGTGTCGGGGCGCCGCTGTGAGGGGCGGAGGCGGCGGCAACCGCTGGGGCGACGGGTTTGCCTTTCGCCGATTGCGAGAGCGGATCGGTTGGATGGTTCTCCTTCCAAATCTCTTTGCCGTCTTTGTCGCTGGCTTTTAGCATCAGCCAGTCTTTGAGATCGCTGCGGCCATCGCGGCGGCCCAATTCTTCGGTCAGCTGATAATAGCCGTCTACCAGTTTTCGCGGCCCCATGCCGCTAAGCATATAGCGCTGATCGTCAGCAAATGGGTCGTCCGGCACGGCCGCGTCGAGCCCGGCTTGCAACAAAACGCCTGATTTGGATCGCGCGTGGTGCGCGATGGCGTGCACCCAATCGCTATCGGCTTGTGACGTGTCGCAGGCGGATTTGGACCAGAGCACCAAAATCGTCTGCGAATTGTCGGCGTCGCGATAATCGCGCGGCGTCGGCGTGGTATGATCCCGGCCTTTGTCGTACCGGACTTTAAATTTCAAGGCCCGCAAGCGGCGGACAATGAGCTGCGCCTTTTCGGTATCGGCAAGGCTGCTGGCCAAAAACACATCGTAACGTGCCATCAACGTCTCCCTAAGCCGCCTTATCTGGCAAAACCAAACTCAATTGGCCAGGAGATTCCCCACCTACGGCACAAAGAGACTGGTTTTCGCACCAAAATGCGTTAAGCCGCGCGCAGCAGATTTTCGGAGACACAGATGGGCTTCAAGTGCGGAATTGTCGGCCTACCAAATGTTGGTAAGTCCACGCTTTTCAATGCTTTAACGCAAACCGCAGCGGCGCAAGCGGCGAATTACCCGTTCTGTACGATTGAGCCAAATGTTGGCGAAGTGGCGGTGCCAGAACCCCGATTGGCGAATTTGGCGGAGATTGCAGGTTCTAAAGAAGTCATCCCGGCACGGATGAATTTCGTCGACATTGCGGGTCTGGTTGAAGGCGCCTCAAAAGGCGAGGGACTTGGCAATCAGTTTCTTGCCAATATTCGCGAAACCGATGCCATCCTTTATGTGCTGCGTTGCTTTGAAGATGACGATATCACCCATGTCTCTGGCAAAGTTGACCCGATCGCTGACTTGGCCGTGGTCGAAACAGAGCTCATGCTGGCCGACCTCGAGAGCCTCGAAAAGCGCAAAGTGAATTGGGTCAAGAAAGCCAATTCCGGCGACAAGGACGCCAAAGCGCAAGTCGCGCTGATCGACAAAGCCCTGGCCGAGCTCAATGAAGGTCGCCCGGCGCGCCGCGCCAGCGTTGATGAAGAGGAGCACAAAGCCTGGACCATGCTGCAGCTTTTGACCGCCAAACCGGTGCTATATGTCGCTAATGTCGATGAAGACAGCGCCGCGCAGGGCAATGCCTATTCTCAGCGCGTGCTCGACTATGCTGACGCTGAAGGCGCACAAGCGGTGGTCATCTCAGCCCAGATCGAAGCTGAGATTTCGCAATTGGAAAATGAAGAGCAAGCCGAATTCCTCGAAACGCTTGGACTTGAAGAACCGGGGCTGAACCGCTTGATCCATGCCGGTTATAAGCTGCTCGGCTTGCAGACTTATTTCACCGCTGGGCCAAAGGAGTCGCGCGCTTGGACCATTCGTGAAGGCTGGACCGCCCCACAAGCGGCCGGCGTCATCCATGGCGATTTCGAAAAAGGCTTCATCCGCGCAGAGACCATCGCTTATGTTGACTATGTTGCCAATAAAGGTGAGACCGGTGCCAGGGACGCAGGCAAGATGCGGGCGGAAGGCAAAGACTATGTGGTCCAAGACGGCGACGTTTTGCTGTTCCGATTCAATGTTTGACTGAGCTGCTCGTCGGCCCAGGCTATAAGCCCGCCTTTAGCGCCATCGCGCTGGTCCTAAACTTTGTGGCCTTTCTTCCCTATTATCGCGACATCCTGGGCGATGTAGTGAAGCCGCACGTCTTTTCTTGGGGCATTTGGTCGGCGGGGACCCTGATTATTTTCTTTGCTCAACTTTCTGATGGCGCTGGCATTGGCGCTTGGCCGATCGGCGTATCCGGTTTGTTGACTGGCGGCGTGGCGCTCCTGGCGCTGACCCGCGCTGCAGATACCAGCATTGCGCGGATGGATTATGTGTTCCTCATCCTCGCCGCGAGCGCTTTGCCCTTATGGTTTTTGAGCTCCAGCGCGCTATCGGCGGTGATCATTCTTACCCTTGTGGACCTATTAGGTTTTGGCCCATCGGCGCGCAAAGCCTATGCGATGCCGAATGAGGAAAGCGTCACGTTCTTTGCGATCGGTGCGATTCGAAATGTGCTGATCGTCATGGCGCTGGAACATGTGTCCTGGACAACGGCTTTGTTTCCAGCTGCGGTCGGTTTGGCCTGTTGCGGATTTGTCGGGCTCATCCTGATCAGACGCCAAATGGTTCCACAAGAATTGGTGCCTGGCGCAGAGGCTCTGAAAGACCTGGTCTAAGTCTCGACAAAGTTCTATATATGTTCTAGCCCGAATCGGGTATAGGATTATGGCATGGACCCTGTGATTATTATTGGCGAGGTTGGGCTCGACCTCATTCATTTGCTGGCCGGGGTGGCGGCCCTGGGACTGGCGGCGGCGTGCTATAAATTGCGCGACCTGTTGGGCCGGGCGCAGACCCGGCATGAAGAGATCACAGTCGATCTTTCGCACGCCGAAGAGACCCTTAAAACCCAGCGCGCCCGGGCCGAGATCGCGGAGCTGCAATTGGCCGAATTGCGCGGTCAGACGGCCAAACAAAACGAAGCGTTTGGCGAAATCGCGCGCGGTGTGATGCAGCAAACGCAAAAGCATTTCATCGCCATGGCGGACGAGACGTTCAAAAAACACCGCGAAGGCGCCAAGGGCGAGCTTGGCGAGTTGATGAAACCGATTGGCGAG
Organism: Pseudomonadota bacterium; assembly: GCA_039815905.1. Taxonomy (GTDB): domain Bacteria; phylum Pseudomonadota; class Alphaproteobacteria; order Caulobacterales; family Hyphomonadaceae; genus Henriciella. The sequence continues at coordinate 3,363 of JBCBYJ010000062.1, forward strand.
AATTTCACTGAATTTAAAAAACGTGTCGCGGATATCGAAAAAGTTCGCGCGGAAGACAAATCGGCGATCCAAGAACAAGTCAAAGCGATTGGCGAAAGCCTGCACCGCAATACCGCTGAGACCGGTAAGCTCGTCAATGCGCTGACCGCGCCCAAAGGCGGCGGGCGCTGGGGCGAGATGACGCTCCGCAATGTGATGGAACAGGCGGGCCTGTCCGGGCATTGCGACTTTAATGAGCAAGTCAATGATCAAACCGAAGAGGGCCATCAACGCCCGGATGCGGTGATCCATTTGCCGGGCGGGCGGCAAATTGTTGTCGATTCCAAAGTCTCGCTGGAGGCCTATATGGCCGCGTCCTCAGCCGAAGACCCGACCCAGCGCAACGTGCATCTCAAATCGCATGCCGTGAATGTGCAGCGCCATGTCGATACGCTGGCCTCGAAACGCTATCAGGCCAATCTCGACGCGCGGGTCGACTTTGTTGCGATGTTCATTCCGGGCGAGAATTTCTTCGCTGCCGCGTTAGAATATGCGCCGGATCTTTTAGAGCGCGCCTATTCGAAAAACGTCATCGTCACGACGCCCTCGACTTTGATCGGTCTGGCCAAAACGGTGGCTTATGTTTGGCGCCAAGAGAAAATGACCGAAAATGCGCGCGAAGCGGCGCAACTCGGACAACAGCTTTATGAGCGCATCGCCACCATGGCCAGCCATATTGAGAAACTCGGCAAGTCGCTCAACATGTCGGTGAGCCATTTCAACGCGATGAATAGCTCGCTCGATAAGCGCGTCATGCCGACGATGAAAAAGTTCCAAGACTTATCCATCGCCCCGCCGGACAAGCCGATGCCTGAGCCGGGGCGGATCGAAGTCACGGCCGATGCTGGCAGCGGTGCCCAATTGGAACTGATCAAAAAAGCCAAAGCTTAGACAGGTGTGAGCATACCGGAGCTTGTTCCTGGCGCGGCGCGCATACAAAATTTCTATACGCGTTCAAATATTGACCTTCGGGCTTCGCGCTCATACTTGAGAGCGATGGCGATAAGAGAAATCCTCACAGTCCCGGACGCGCGGCTAAAACAGGTGTCGAAACCGGTTGAAGGCGGCGTGACGGATGCGCTCCGCACACTCATGGATGATATGCTGGAGACCATGTATGACGCGCCCGGCATCGGTCTCGCGGCGATCCAGATTGGCGAGCCGCTGCGCGTCATTGTGATGGACCTGCAAGAAGATGACGAAAAAAACCCTCGCTTTTTCGTCAATCCCGAAATCGTGCCGCTGACCGAAGAGCGGGCGCCGTATGAAGAAGGCTGCCTGTCGGTCCCAGACGTCTTTGAAGAGGTCGAGAGACCGCTTGAGTGTCGCATTCGCTATCTCGATTATGATGGAAATCAGGTCGAAGAGATCGCCACCGGCCTGTTCGCAGTCTGTATTCAGCACGAAATGGATCACCTTGAAGGCACGCTTTTTATTGATCACTTGTCGCGCTTGAAGCGCCAACGCGCGGTCGACAAGGTCAAGAAGGCCAAACGCCTCAAAGAACAGAGTGCAGCTTAAACCCGGCTGGCTCTTTATCGCGCGCGCCGTGCACGCTAAAGCGCCCGCATGACCCACCCGCTCCGCATCGCCTTTATGGGCAGTCCCGATTTCGCGGTTCCTGTGCTCGCCGCTCTGGCCGAGGCCGGACATGAGATCGCTTGCGTTTATTCGCAGCCGCCGCGTCCGGCGGGACGCGGCAAGAAATTGCGGCCAACCCCGGTTCAAGATTGGGCCGAAGCGCAAGGATTAGAGGTCCGCACGCCTCGCTCGCTCAAGGCGGCGCCCGAACAAGAGGCCTTTGCGGCGCTCAGCCTCGATGCGGCTGTGGTCGTGGCCTATGGCCTGATTTTGCCGCAAGCGGTGTTGGACGCGCCGCGGCTCGGCTGCATGAATATGCATGCCTCTTTGCTGCCGCGCTGGCGTGGCGCGGCGCCGATCCATCGGGCGATTATGGCCGGCGATGAGATGACCGGTGTGCAAGCGATGATGATGGAAGCGGGCCTAGATACCGGGCCGGTGCTCGCCACTGAACAGACGCGCATTTTTCCGTTCGATACGACCGGCAGTGTCCATGACCGGCTGGCCGGTCTCGCCGCAGATCTCGCCGTCACCTCGCTGGCAGGCCTTGCCGATGGCGGCCTGATACCGCGCGCGCAGGCCGATGAGGGCGTGACCTATGCGCACAAAGTGACAGCGGAAGATCAGCGGATCGATTGGTCCAAATCGGCGGCTGAAGTGGATTGTCAGATCCGCGGCCTGTCGCCCTTTCCAGGCGCTTGGTTTTATTATCAGCCGCCCGGCGAACCAGAAAAGCTGCGCATGAAAGCCTTGATGAGTCGGCGCGTCGACGGGACCATCGAGGCGGCACCGGGAGAAGTGGTGGATCAGGACTTGCTGGTACAATGCGGCGATGGTGGCGCGGTGCGCGTGCTGAAAGCGCAAAAGCCCGGTTCGAAAGCGATGGAGGCGGCTGACCTGTTGCGCGGCCTGCCTATTCAAGCGGGCGAGCGTTTCTCATGAACAATCTCTGGATCCGCCAGGCCCGCGCCGAAGATGCTGGCGCGATTGAGGCTTTGAATAGGCTTGCCTTTGGCACCCCCGAGGAAGCGCAAATCATCGATCGATTGGGCCAGGATGGCGACAGTCTCGCATCGCTGGTCGCGCATAATGATCGGGAGGTTTTGGGGCATATCCAATTCTTCAAAATCGCCGTTGATGGCGCAGATATCGCCGCGGGCCTAGGGCCGATGTCGGTGCTGCCGGAGGTTCAACACAAAGGCATTGGCAGCGGCCTCATTCGCCTCGGCCTGACTTTGATGGAAGGACAGGGTCGCCGTCTGGTCTTCGTGCTCGGACATCCGGATTATTATCCAAAGTTCGGGTTTTCAGCGGCGCTGGCGGCGGCCTTTACGGCGCCATGGTCTGGCCCGGCATTTATGGCTTTGCAGTGCGGCGCGACCGACCCGGAGGGCCCAACAGGCGGGGCGCTGACCTATCCGGCGGCGTTTGGAACCTGAGCCATGCAGCGCTACAAAATCACAATTGAATATGATGGCCGCCCGTATTTTGGCTGGCAGCGCCAGGAGGGTCAGCCTTCGGTCCAACAGGTGCTGGAAGAGGCCGCGGCGGTGCTTGATGATGCGCCGGTCTTAATGCAGGGCGCCGGGCGCACCGATCGCGGGGTTCATGCCACCGGCCAAGTCGTGCATTTCGATTTGCAAAAACCGCGTCCGATCCGAAAGATTGCCGACGCGTTGAATTTTCATTTGCGCCCTGAACCCGTGGCGGTGCTGAAAGCGGAAGAAGTCGCCGCCGATTGGAGCGCCCGGTTTCAAGCGACGCTGCGGGCCTATCGTTATGTCATCATCAATCGCCGCGCTCCGTTGACGGTGGACAAGGGCCTCGCTTGGCGTGTGCCGGTCCAGCTTGATGCGGGCGCGATGGATCGCGCCGCCAAAGCGCTGCTTGGGCAGCATGATTTCTCGACCTTTCGAGATGCAGAATGCCAGGCCAAGCATCCCATCCGCACGCTCGATAAGATTGATGTCGCGCGCTATGGCGACGGCATTGAAGTGACCGTCGAGGCGAAAAGCTTCCTACATCGGCAAGTGCGCTCCATCGTTGGCTCTTTGGTCGAAGTGGGACGCGGCGCCCGCGGCGAAGATTGGATCGGCGAGATTTTACAGGCGCGCGCGCGGTCTGCCTGCGGGCCCGTCGCGCCGCCCGACGGATTGTTTTTAGAACGCGTCGCTTATGGCGATTAAGTCCAGACCCTGAAAACCCTCAGCGTCCGGCGACGGATCAAACCGTCCAAAAAAAAAGCCAAATCATATTGGACTTGTTGCTCTGCGCTCGCCATCTACAGGGATAATGAACCCGATAGAGGAGGAACCCCCTGAAATGACTGAGCAAACGAAGATTGATCGCCGTCAAATGCTGGCCTTAGGCGTTGGCGCGGCGGCGATTGCAGGCCAGACCGCGACAGCCACGGCCGACGCAAAAGACCCGGATCTGTCCGGCAAGTCTATCCTGGTCACCGGCGCATCCTCAGGCTTTGGCCGCCTTGGAGTTGAGTATTATGCGCGGCTCGGCGCGAAAGTCTTTGCCACAATGCGCAATGTGCCGCGGGTCGAAGCAGATGAGTTGCGCGATCTTGCCGCTGCGGAAAATCTCGATCTCAGTGTGATTGAGATTGATGTCACCTCTGATGAACAGGTTGAGGCAGGGGTCGGTGAGGCGCTTGGCGCCAATGACGGAAAATTGGATGTCTTGATCAATAATGCCGGCATCTCGTTTGGCGGGCCGGTTGAGATTCAGGACATGGCGGCGACGGATCTGATCTTCGACACCAATGTCTATGGCTGTCACCGAATGGCGCGGGCGGCTTTGCCAGCCATGCGGGCGCAGGGCGGCGGGCACATCTTCAATATCTCGTCGCAGCTTGGGCGGGTCGTGATCCCCGGTTTTGGCCTCTATTCCGCGTCTAAGTTCGCGCTGGAAGCGATGAGCGAGCAGATGGCCTACGAATTGGTGCCGCATGGCGTTGATGTGACGGTGATCCAGCCAGGCGGGTATCCGACCAAGATCTGGGCCAACAATAATGCCAATTCCGGCCCCCTAAAAGCGCGCACCGGTGAAGACTTGCTCGGCGCCTATCCGGAGCTCACCGCAGGCATGGGCGAGCGCACGGGCGGCGGCACGACCGACCCGATGGACATCCCGCGCAACATTGCCGAGATCATTGCCATGCCGAAGGGCACCGCGCCGCTGCGCCGGGCGGTGCATCCGGTCGCACGTCCGCAAGAGGCGATCAATGATGTCTCGGCGCAAACGCAAATCGCGGTGCTCGGCCAGTCCCCGCTCGGGCCTTGGATTAAGGACGTGTTGGAGCGCTAAGGCGTGCCTTCGCCATAGACATTGATCGCGGGGCCATAGGGCAGATGGCCGTCTGCATTGTAATCAGACTGCGCGGCAGGCGCGTCCGACCATAACAAGCGGGCGGGCTCAAATGGCAGGATTTGCTGGACACGGGCTTGGTCATCGGCGCGCAAGTCTGCGTAGGCGCGGCGCAACGCTTCGAGGCAATAGACCCGGTAGCGCGAGACCGGCATGTCTGTGTAGGAACAGCCTTGGACCGTCATGTCAAAGGCTGAAGCTTGGCGCCCATAAGCTTCGGCATTGGCGGACAATTGCACCAGATGCGTCTCACAAATTTCACGCAGGAGGGGCTGCAAGCTGGCATCAATCGCGTCAATGAACTGCGCCGATGGGTCCGGCTGCACCCGCCACATGCGCGCGACCCATTCATACACCAAAGGCGCTTCATTGCGCATGATCTCTTCGGGTTCTGGGTCTTGGCTGAAATGTCGGAACATGGGCGCCATCATGCCGAAATCGGCCAGCGAGGGCTGATCGCCCAGCAAGAAGGGGCGGGTTTCGAGCCCTGCGCTCATCGCCCGCAGCGCCTGAACATAGCCTTGCTCAACATGCGCTTTGGTGCGCGCATTGACGCCGTCGCGTATGGTGAAGAATTTGATCTGTCGCCGACGGATCATC
>JBCBYJ010000063.1:0-8892 GCA_039815905.1 Pseudomonadota bacterium
ATTCCCGCTTTGAGCGCCCGTAAAAGTTCACCGCCGCTGACCACATCCGCGCCGCAGCCCTCACCGGCCAGCGTCTTCAGAACGGCCAAATTGCCGTTCGCCTTAACCGAATAGGCGATCAGACAGTCCATGCCTTCAAAGGCAGAGGCAATGACGCGGGCATGGCGGCGCAGAGTCGCGGTGGAATAGACATAAACCGGCGTTCCGACCTCATCGGCAATACGGTCTAAATCGACGCCTTCGCAATGAAGTCGCCCATGGGCATAGTTAAAGTGATGCAAGCGTGTCTATCAGCCGGGGCTGACCTCCCCCATGCTTTCCTCTTCGACATCCGCGTTGGGCGCAGGCTTTGGAATCTCGCCGCCAAGGGAATTATAATAGGTCGCATCTTCGCGAATTTCACTGCCCGCGAAGAGCACAGGCGCATCGACGGGGACCATCGCCTCCTCGCTCGGCGGCTCAGAGAAAATCGGGGGTGGGCGCTGCAAGTCACCTGGCAATCCACAGCTCGCTAAAGCCGCTAAGCTGGGCGCGGCAAGCGCGATCCTTATCCATGGTTTCATCGGCCTGAAACTCCTATCCGAGGCGTTGTATCCATTGTTCGACCTGTTCAGCGACCCGAACCGGTGATGTACCGCCATAGCTTTGCCTGCTCATCGCTGAAGCTTCAACAGTGAGCACCGAAAATACGTCATTTGTTAGCCGCGGCTCGACCGCTTGCATTTCTTCGAGGCTAAGATCCGGCAGATCGCATCCTTTTTCCTCAGCTTTGGCGACCAGCGATCCGGTCACATGATGCGCGTCTCGGAACGGCATTTTCAGCTCGCGCACCAGCCAATCAGCAAGATCCGTGGCGGTTGAGAAGCCTTTTGCCGCGGCGGCGCGCATCGTATCCGCATTGAAACTCATGGACTCCATCATGCCGGTCATCGACGCGGCGCACAGCCCGAACGTGTCAAAGGCCGTAAATGTGAGCTGCTTATCGTCCTGCAAATCCTTGGCATAAGCCAGCGGCAAGGCTTTGACAGCGCCTTGCAGCGCCGCAAATTGGCTCGCGATCAGGCTGGCTTTCGCCCGCACCAGCTCGGCCGCATCTGGATTGCGCTTTTGCGGCATGATCGAAGACCCCGTCGACCAGGCATCCGACAGCTTTGCAAAGGCAAATTGGGCACTCGTCCACAGCACGATCTCTTCGGCCAAGCGCGAGAGGTGCGTCGCCGAAATCGCCAAAGCCGACAAAGCTTCGAGGGCAAAGTCTCGGGCCGAAACCGCGTCCAAGGAGTTTGCCATCGGGCGATCAAAGCCGAGCGCCTCAGCGGTTGCGTCACGGTCAATCGCAAACCCGGTCCCGGCCAAAGCCGCCGCCCCAAGCGGGCTTTCATTCAGCCGCGCAGCACAATCCTGTAAGCGCATGCAATCGCGCTCAATCATCTCAACATAAGCCAGCAGATGATGTCCGAGCGTGACCGGTTGCGCCGTTTGCAAATGGGTAAAGCCAGGCATGATTGTCTGCGTGTGATCGCCCGCCCGCGCCACCAAAACCCGTTGCAACTTTTTCAGACCGCTGCGCGCTTCGGTCAGCGCCCCGCGCGTCCACAGCCGAAAGTCCGTGACCACTTGATCATTTCGGGATCTCGCCGTGTGTAAGCGCCCGGCGGGCTCACCGATCAGCTCTTTCAATCGCGCTTCAACATTCATGTGAATGTCTTCGAGCTCAACCCGAAACGGAAAAGCGCCCGCTTCAAGCTCGCGCACGATCTGATCCAGACCGTCTTGGATCGCGAGATTGTCGGCCTCGCTGATAATCCCTTGTTCGGCCAACATGTCGGCATGGGCGCGTGATCCGGCAATGTCTTCACGGACCATACGCTGATCGATATCAATCGATGCATTGATCGACTGCATGATATCGCTCGGCTGTGCGGCGAAGCGTCCACCCCACATTTTCTGGCCTTTTTTGCTCTCACTCGCCATATCGAACTTGTCCTTGTCACCTTATGGAGGGCGCACCGCCCATGGATCGTTTTCTGCGTTTTGCCATTCCAGCCATGTTTGTCGGCATCGCCTTGGCGCTGCTTTACGCCCTCTTTAGCGCCAGTTCAAAGGGAAGTAACCGCGACCCTGTGGCAAACCTCGCGATTGGGGCGCTGATCAAGCTCGACACCAGCGATAAAGGCCAGCCCGCCCCGACCACAGCTTTCGCGGCTGCAGATGGCGCTAGCGTGACGCTCCAGGACTTTCCCGATCAGGCCATCTTGATCAATTTTTGGGCGACCTGGTGCAGCCCATGCGAGCGTGAAATGCCGTCTCTGGCAGCGCTGCAAACCGCCCGCGGCGACGCGCAGTTTAAAGTCGTGGCGATCAGCGTCGATGAGCCAAGTGACCGCGACTATGCCGAAGCGCGTCTGCGCGAGTTAACCGGCGGCGTGCTCGACTTCTACACGCTCGCCGATGGCGCCGATGGCTGGAACATTGTCTATGATACCGGCGCTGGCGGCGGGTTCCCAACCACCATCCTCTATGACCGATCCGGCGCAAAAGTCGCAAAACTTGAAGGCGACACCGATTGGGTGAGCTATGAGGCCGTCGCTTTGGTTGACCTGATCAAGGGCGACTAGATCGCGCGCGGCGAGCCAGTCGCTTGGCGGCAGGAGGGTCCTGACCGCGCCTCAATCAAATGGCGCTTAGTTGCTGCTTGATTTGCGGGAAACCATGGATTTGAACCGGGCCCAGCGTGACGTACCCCTTTGCGATCTCGGAGCCGGCGCGGCGACCTGAACTCGCGGTGAAAGCTGGTTCGCAAGCACCGTTGGATTCGGGCGCGTCATATTTATTCTTCGCGCGACTCTTCCGGAGACTGGGGCAGGCGGTTGCTGTGTTGAGGGCGGGATCGGGCGAGCATTCGAAATCACAGGGATCTGTCGCTTTTGTCCCGGTGCCAAAAAGTTCACCGTACGAGACTGCCCTCTTTTTACGGCATTTTGGGGCCCCACAGCGGTGTTGCGCGCCGCGGTGACTTTTTTCCAATGGCGCCAGCTCTTGGTGACTTGAGATCGCGGCGATGGCAATTGCCGCTGTTGCGCGGCGCGGCGCTGAATGACCGCAGCCGCCGTCCCAGTCGTCGCCCGTCGCGTCGTCTGGGTTCGATAACGCGATGGCAGATTTGGCGGCACCGCGCGCGCCGTTTTGGTTTTTGAGGTCGGTTTCGCATCGGCTGGCAAGAGCGGCGAAACGGACAGCGTTGCGGAGGCCAATATGAAAGCGATGGCGAGTTTCTTGAGCATCAGTTTGCGTCCCCATCTTGCGCATCTGCAGGCGGTAGGATGATCATTTCATCGACGACCAAGAACGCATCATTCTCAAAGTCTGACATCGCGAGCAACAGATCAATGCCCGGATGATCGCCCTCGGTTTCGGACAGCACATCCTTTAGAGCGAATTCAGCCAGGACCTCCTGTTCAATCGGAAGACCGAACACCCGCACCGCTCCGATCGACCCTGCAAAGGGTGCCGTTTCGCCATCAGCCGAACCTATGATGAAAGCTGAAGAGGGCAAAGACTGCAGCGTGAATTCATTCACATCCACTAAGACCCCGTCGATAAAGACGGCCGCGCCGTCGGAATAGAAGCTCACGGCAACATGGTGGCCGCGGCCGTCCGAAAAGTCGAAGGGGATAATGGCTTCAGCGCTGCCCGATAACAGGCCAAGCCCATCGCGGTCCCGCAAGACCGACATCATATAAGACGCCCCTTCCGGCCCGACATTGGACAATATGACCGGATCATATCCCGGATCGCCGTCCCAGTCTGCCTGGACCCAAAACTCAATCGTTCCACCCGCGTCCATCAGCAAAGCTTCATCCGGCGGAAAAACCATTTCCGCTTCGCTTGGGAAGGTTTCGAAATCGGGCGCGTAAGTCTCAGCCATGGCCGACGGCCCGACGGCGGAAAATAAGAGCGCTGCGCAAAAGGCGTGTTTGATCTTCATGTTTGGTAGACCTTTCTGGTGAAAAAAATTAGCGGCATTTTGTGCGCGACCCACGATGAACGAGCCCTTGGCGGTTGCCATTGGAGCCGCTCGTCCAAAACATCCGATGAACATAGTCACGGCCGGTATCGCGGAATGTATAGACATTGCCTTTATTGTCTTTGAATTCGTTCGACGTTGGACTTGTGCGGCGATAGGTAAAAAACCGCGATGGACAAGAATTGCCGTTCAGGCTTCCAACTTCGATCGTCATATAGTCTTTCTGTCGGAACAGATTGACCTTGCCGGTGCTGCCCACCCAATACTCGCCTCTGGTTGTCATTGCGAGTTCGGCAAATGGCGCCTCCATCAGCGCGACGTCTGGCACGGCCTCGCGCGCAATATAGGCGCTGACCGCATCTGACAGCGCCGCACGAACCGTCTGATAGACTTCTGGCTCGCCCGGGAAATTCATCGGGCTGAGCAATTCTTCGATGGGGCGCAGATCAAGCAGAATCGGGTAAGGCGTATCCCCAAGCGCAAATCCGTTCTGGTCCCAGGATCCGTTTCCACCCACCGCAATAAAGGTCGCACCCCGGTCACTGAACGCCCCGGAGCCGCCGGTCATTTGACCCGACATTTTGCTATAATGACCCTCGCCGCCATTGCCGAAAATACTGGCACCGGCTGAGATTTTCTTGGCGTTCGACGTGAACTTGGAATTGTAGTGCTCTTGGCGACTGAATTCCTGCGTGATCTTAGCGGCTGAGCCATAGGTCACGGCGTATGGATAATGCGTGCCAAACTTTTCGATGATATCATCATACATTGATGGATCTTCCGCCCCATAACGGCGCGCATCTTCGACGGCATCGATAAAGGCGCTGGAGAGCGTCGCATAGGGTTGATCATTGACCAAGGCATAGGCCTTGTAACGCGCATGGCCTTCGGCCATCGACATCGTATTGTTTTTCTTGATGTTCTCGACCGCGGTTCGCGTATACTCATAGCCCACATGGGCTTGTGCCGCATCGCCCGCCGAGAGCGTCGCTTTGCCACCATAAGCGGTTGTATTGGTGGTGCTGATTTCAGACCCGTTTTCCTGGAGCGACTCACTGAACACCATGCCTTGAGTGTTTTCCGGCACGAAGATCAGACCGAGCGGTACGGTGCGCTGCTCCTCAATCGAATATAAAGACGAATCCACTTCTTCGAAGACTTCCGCCTTGGGATTGTCCAGAAAGAAAAAGCCGTTCTGCTTGACGATGTCATAGCCTTTGCGGCTCGCGGTCATATTTTTGAGATTGTACGAAATCAGCCAGGCGTCGACGGCCGGAAGGGCTTGGCTTTCCCGGACGCCCGGTTGCGGTCGGTAAAAGGCTTGCTGGTCGATTCTAATCCGCACCAGCCCACTCCGCGTCACATCGACGGATAGGGTTTGTCCGATATCGTTTTTCGCGCTGGCAATATACCTTTTGATATCACCGCCGCGTTTGAGCGCATCCTGCAAGGCCACTGCATTGTTTGGTGTGAAACGGGCCTGCCGGCTTGGGTCAAAGGCATCAACCACGTTCAGAGTGTCTGACCCATCTTCGACAAAGACAATGAATTGATCGGGGCGAATATAGGTGCCGTGGGCCAGATGGATCAGATCCGGTACATCGCTGCCCCACCCTTCCGGCGTATAGCTTCGGTCGAGCGATATGCGGCGATCCGCCCGCCAGACGCCATCCAACCGGGCCCAGCAGGCCGCTTTCAATTCACGATCATTGGTCTCATCAATCTGACTGGCCGAAACGGCCGCCAATTCAAAGCCGAGCTGGCGCGCTTCTGCCCGCTGTCCAATGCGATCAGCGGGCGGGCGTGTCTCCGCCACGACCGCGCTGGAAGCGGCCTTTTCCGCGCATCCTGAAAAAATATCCGCCGGCATTGTGAGCGGCGTCGGACCGGTGGGCTTCGGCGCCGGGGCCGTCGCCCAAACAACCGTTCGGTCCATTTCTTGCCCGTGACCGAGTGCCGTGGCGACACCCATAGCAGCGATAACCGCCATCAAGGCCCTTACCCGTGTTCGCATTTCATGCTCCAAGAATTATCCCCGTGGGAGAAGGCCGTCCCTGACCGATCCCGATGTCGCGGACTATGTCGGATTCTAAATGAATTGCCAATGAACTTGATAGTTGTCAGACGTTTAGGTCGGTCGCCCGGCGCTCAGTCCAAGTCCAAGGCCAATAAGAGCGTGCGCTGATCGCGGCTGAAATTATTGTCCGATATGATCCAGATGCGCGGATCTCCTTCGGGATTTGCGCCAATCGCGACCGCTTCAAAATTATCAACCGGCAGCGGCGCTTTAAAATGCGCGTCGGCGATGCGGCCGTCCGGGCCGTCGACCTGTAAAATGACGCGGGCGCCGCGCGCCGGATCATAGGCCCGGAACACGCGGGCGGTTAGATCCCCGACTTTATCCATCCCGGTCAGGAGATAGAGGGCCGGTTGTTCGGTATAGGTTTGCAACTCTAAAGCGCCGGTTTCGCGGACCCGGGCGAGCGGTGAGCCGCCGGACCTGTGCGTTTCAAAGCCAACCAAAAGCGCCTCGCCGTCCATCGTAAAGCCTTCCGCGCCGCGATTGGAGCCGATCACGTGGCCATCTATGACAGGATCAAGATCGACCACACGCGCCGCCCGCGATGCCGATCCGCAGCGTTCTAGATTGTAGGCCTCAATGCGATGCTGACGTTCGAAACTGACCAAGGCAACGCCGTCTCGCAGGCTGAGCCCTTCCGCATCTGCGGCAAGTTTGGATTTGAAAACCGTGCCCTCCGCATCGCGCATTTTAGCGATTGAACCGAGACCATCCGGCTGCCCGGTTGTGGGCTCGATACCAATCCAGACAAAAGCGCCCGCATCGCTCACGGACAATAATGACCCGGAGCGCAGGACATCCAATCCCGACAATCCACCAAAATCCGGCGCGTCCGATTCCAGTTGCCAAGCGCCCGCCAAAGACAGCCCGCTAAGCTGTCGGTCCCGCGCGCCCGTGCTGCCACGTTCGGCTTCGATCACGCGCAGGTCGATCGATTGCGCCCGTCGATAGGTCTCGCCGGTTGGACAAGACTGCTCGCGCAAATCCTCAATATGATCGTCCCACCGCCAGACCTCAGCCGGAGTTTTGGCGAGCGGCTCAGGCGCTTGGACATCTGCTGCCGTGCAGGCGGCGAGCGTGGCCAGTCCGGCAATCATTAGGAACGTTATTGTGCGCATACAAATCCCCGTCTGCGCCGGGTTTAAGCGGAGAAATAAGGCAGGGTCATGAACACTTTACATCCGTGTCCGACGAACATCGCGTCCAGACCCGACTTTTGGGCCGCCATAACGCGGTGCGCCGGCTCCTGCCCCGCTGGTCGCGCTGCCAGGCCGTAACGTCTCCCGCGTCAAAGGCGGCACCGCCATCGCTTCGGGTTTCGGCGCGTCGCCATTCTCATCAAACAGGCTCGCCAATTGCTCCGTCATCGCGCCGCCCAATTGCTCAGCATCCACAATCGTCACAGCGCGCTTATAATAGCGCGTGACATCGTGACCGATGCCGATGGCGATAAGCTCGACGGGGCTGCGGGTCTCCAACTCTTCAATGACCTGGCGCAAATGGCGCTCCAGGTAATTTCCGACATTGACCGAGAGGGTTGAATCATCCACCGGCGCGCCATCTGAGATCACCATCAGGATCTTTCGCTGTTCACTGCGCGCTAAAAGCCGATCATGGGCCCAGAGCAAGGCCTCGCCATCAATGTTCTCTTTGAGCAAGCCTTCGCGCATCATCAGACCGAGATTCTTGCGCGCGCGCCGCCACGGCGCATCGGCAGATTTGTAGACAATGTGGCGCAAATCATTGAGGCGGCCCGGACCTGCGGGTTTGCCCGCTTTGACCCAATCCTCGCGGCTGAGCCCGCCCTTCCAAGCCTTCGTGGTGAAGCCTAGGATCTCGACTTTCACCGCGCACCGCTCGAGCGTCCGCGCTAAGATATCGGCGCATAAGGCCGCAACCATGATCGGCCGTCCGCGCATCGAGCCGGAATTGTCCAGCAGCAAGGTCACGGCGGTGTCGCGGAAATTGCTATCATCTTCTTGTTTGAAGCTGAGCGGGGCGGTTGGGTCTGTGATGACCCGGGTCAGCCGCGCGGTATCGAGCACCCCCTCTTCCAGATCGAAGGACCAGGACCGGTTCTGCTGCGCCATCAGGCGGCGTTGCAATTTATTGGCAAGCTTCGAGACCGCCCCTTGCAGGCTCTCCAATTGATGATCGAGATAGGCGCGCAGGCGGGTCAGCTCTTCCGGGTCACACAGGTCCATCGCTTGGGCGATTTCATCATTGGCGGTGGTGAAGGCTTTATATTGGAAGCGCTGCGGGTCATCGCCATCGCGATAATTCGGGCGCAGCGGTTTGGTGCCATCATCGCTGTCATCGGGATTGTCTTCGGCGTCCATATCGACATCCGCATCGACCGAGACATTGGTCTCTTCGCCGTCCATGTCTTCGCTGTCGCCGGCTTCAATCTCCTCCATGGTGGCGCCTTGGGTTTCTTCGCCCGACTCGCCATCCTCAGAGGAATTTTCTTGATTATCCTGTTCGTTCTCTTCGTCGGATTCTTCGTCTTGCTCGCCTTGATCGTCGCTGACCTCGTCGCCTTTGGTGAGGTCGCGAATGAGCGCTTGAATGGTCTTGGCGAAGGCTTCTTGATCGTGCAGCTGATCAATCAACAGGTCGAGCGTATTGGCGCCGCGCGTGTTGACCTCCTCGCGCCAGAGCGCCGCGATGCCTTCGGCTTGTTCTGGCAGAGCGCGGCCGGTCAGCCGTTCGCGCAGCAGGAACTCAACCGCCGGGGCAAGCGGCGCTTCTTGGCGATCTTCCATGCGATTGTAACCGGCTTTCT
>JBCBYJ010000064.1:0-8830 GCA_039815905.1 Pseudomonadota bacterium
CTCGACCCAATTACGGGTTGCAATATCCACGGAGCTTTCGCCCAGATTCACCACTTTTGCAAAAGGTTCAGGGTCGCGCTTGATGCGTTTATCCTGATCTACAATGGATTGAATAATCCCGATCGCTTTGTCGATATCATCGCCATAATCGATGCCAAATGTGACATCGACCCGGCGCGTCGAATACCCACTATAATTTTTGATCACCCCATCAATGGCTTGACTGTTTGGCACCATAATTTGGACATTGTCAGGCGTCGCCAGCACCGTTTGGAACAAGTTGATGTCTTTCACAGTGCCCGCAGCGCCAGCGGCTTCGACATAGTCGCCCAGCTTATAAGGCCGAAAAATCATAATCATCACGCCCGAGGCGATATTCCCCAAAGCTCCCTGTAGCGACAAGCCAATCGCCAGAGTCAGAGCACCAAGAACGGCAACAAAACTGGTCGCCGGAACACCAAACACCTGCAAGACAGCAATTAACACCGCCGCGGTGACCGCCCAGCGCACCATAGAGCCAAAGAAATTGCCGAGTGTATCGTCAATATTCTCTTGGCGCATCGACACAGTTCGCACCAATCTGCCAAGCCAACCGGCCACGCGCAGGCCAATGATCAGGACAATCAGTGCGCCAATGGCTTTGGCCCCAAAGCCAAGGATTTGGTCCCCATAATCGGACCAGAGTTGAGCCAAATCGATATTCTCCATAACTTACCCTTTGCGAATGGAAGTCTTGTTCAATCGCCAACCGCCGGGTCCGACTTTGCGCTGATCCGGCAGCAAACGTTTGCTTGAAATCGGAATAACCGCTTCGCGTGACATCGCAAAGACCATCATCCCGCCGGCCGGGAAACACGGCAGATAAGCCTCGTCCAAAACATTTAAGCCGCCCGTAAACGCGCCAAGCGCAGGCAGGATTAAGCGCTCGCCATCGGTCACAAAGCAGCGCCGCCGCAGCGCGCGCACGCGGCTCAAGACTTTCGCGCAAGGATGCAAATGTCCGGCAATCTCGCCGCTTTCGCCCGTTGGTTCGTGCCTAAAGACGATGTCTTGAATGCGCAGCGTCTTCGCAGCCCGCCCCCCCAGATGTGCAGGAGGGTCTGGGTCATGATTGCCTTCAACCCATATCCAGTCTGTGGCTTGGGTGAGACCTCGAACCCGGTCTGCATCCATACAGTCCATGCGGGTTTCAGCTTTTGGATCATGAAAACTATCGCCCAGAGAAATGACCCGGTCGGGGCAATAAGCCCGCATCAAAGCTTCGACGACTGACAAGGTCGCACGGGTGTCATAAGGCGGCAGCATCTGTCCGCGCGCGGCAAAGCTTGAGCCTTTTTCCAGGTGCAAGTCCGAGACGACCAGCGTGCGCTCGCTTTCCCACCAGAGCGCACCTTCGGCCAATGGCGTCAGCATCTGTCCGCGCACATGTAACTGCGTCTGAGTCGGGGTGGATTGAAGCACAGCTTTCATGGCTTCAAATTGGCGTGCGCCGCCAATAGGGTCAATTGCTTATTGCTGACATATTGTTTGGTCTGCGATCACCCTAAACCATCATTTGTCAGTCACATTTCTTCGCTATGGGAGCGGGTAAAGTCGCCGCAAAATGAGGGTTTCATGACGCACACGCGAAGACACTTTCTGCGTTCTGCTTGGGCCATGGGGGCAGCCGCGCCCGCTTTTGCCACATTGGCCAATTGTACGTCCGCCTCTGGCGGCGCTTTGGCGGCGAACGGCAGAACCTTGGACACCGACCCACTCGGTTTCTTAGATCTGCCCGCGGGGTTTACGTATCAGCGCCTTTCAGAAGTCGGCTCGATCATGTCGGACGGGTTTCGCGTGCCAGCAGATCATGATGGCATGGGCTGTTTTGCCGTCGATGGGCGCCCAGAGCTTTGCGTTTTGGTGCGCAATCACGAGCTTGCTGAAGACGAAGCAGAGAAGGGACCGTTCGGCAAAGGCGCGGGTCTGCCGTCACCCCTCGACTCCAATGCGGTGTTTGATATCGCGCCGAGTGGCGATCCGATCCCGGGTGGCACAACGACCCTCATCTACAATACCGAAACCCGGATGTTGGAAGACTCGTTTCTGTCCATGGTCGGCACCGCGCGCAATTGCTCCGGCGGGATTACGCCTTGGGGCTCTTGGCTGACCTGCGAAGAGAGCGAAGTCGAGCCTGGCCGCGAGACCGGTCAGTATCACGGCTATACGTTCGAAGTCCCGGCCAGCGCGCGGGGCTTAGTGGCCTCCGTTCCGATACGCGAAATGGGGCGCTTTAAGCGTGAGGCCGCCGCTGTCGATCCGAAAACTGGCATTGTCTATCAAACTGAGGATTCCGCCACGGGTCTGTTCTATCGCTATATTCCAAACCAACCCGGCGAGCTGCTGCGCGGCGGGCGCACCCAAGCCCTCGCAATCCTCGGCATTGACCGCGCAGATACGCGCAATTGGCAAAACAGCGGGCTGCGTCTCGAACAAGGCCAGAGCTATGCCGCACGCTGGCTCGATCTGGAAGACGTCGAGGCCTTTGAGACCCCGTTACAGGATCGCGGGTTTGCCCAAGGTTGTGCGCGTTTTGCGCGCGGCGAAGGCATCGCCTGGGCGATCGATCAAGCCGGCAGCGCCGCCTATTTCGCGTGCACCACCGGCGGCGCCGCGAAAGCTGGCCAAATCTGGCGCTATGTGCCCAGTCCTTATGAAGGCACGTCGAGAGAGTCCGAGGCCCCAGGTCAGCTCATCCTCTTTTATGAGAGCCCAGATCGCAGCGAAATGGACATGTGCGACAATCTCGTGCCGGCGCCATGGGGGCATTTGATTATTTGTGAAGACGGCTCGGACGACGACTATGTTCGAGGCGTTACGCCGGATGGACGGGTCTATCCGATTGCCCGCTCAGCCACATCTGAACTTGCCGGCGCGTGTTTTTCACCGGATGGCGACACGTTGTTTGTGAATGTGCAGAAATCAGGAATAACGGTTGCTATTCGCGGGCCTTGGGCCTCGATTGCGATGGCTTAAGCGTTAAGGATTACCAAGACTCTTTAAACGGTCGAAGATCCATTTCATGCGTCCAAGCCGCGCGCGGTTGCTGATGAACGAACCAATAAGCCTCGGCAATCGCGTCGGGCGATAAGCCGCCATCTTCGCCCAATGCGTCGAGATAGTCGCCAAAGCGGCTGCGGACCATTTCTCCATCGACCACACCATCGATGACAAAGTGCGCCACATGCACGCCTTTTGGCCCATAATCCCGCGCTAAGGATTGCGCGAGCATGCGCAGTCCGGCCTTCATCATCGCGAAATGCGCGAAATTCGGCTTTCCACGCATTGATCCTGATGCGCCGGTAAAGAATAGGCTTCCAGCACCTTGCTCTGCCAGTCTCGGAATGACGCGCTTCGCGGTTAAAAAAGCCCCAAAACAGCCGATCCGCCAGAATTGCTCAACCACGTCCGGTTCTAGCTCCTCAAATGGAATGATCGCATTGCTCCCGGCATTATATAGGACTGCATCAATCGGCCCATATGTGTCGGCGTGAGTAAAAAGAGCGTCCAAATCCGCTTCTGATGTGACATCCACAGCAAGACTCTCGGCGGCGCCCCCCGCCTCGGTGATTTCGCGCGCCACGGCGTTGACCTTCTCAGCCGTCCGTCCGGTTACAATGACATGGCGGCCTGCTTGCGCAAACCGCCTCGCTAGGGCGCCGCCGACGCCTTGCGATACACCTGCTCCGAGAATGATAACCGATCCCGCCATCGTGCGGCCCTCCATGATTTGGTCTCTAAATAACATCTATCGCGGCGGCGCATTGCTGGCTATGGGGTCCGGCAAAGACCTTTGGAAGAACCGTATGAACAGACTGGCTGGAAAAACTGCGCTGATCACAGGCGCTGCGCGCGGCATCGGCGCAGCCATCGCAATCGCTTTCAAAGACGAAGGCGCTGAGGTCATCCTCACCGATATCGATCCGCAAGCCGGCGAGGCCTTAGCGACGTCGCTTGGATCTGCGTTTCATGCGCTGGATGTCGCAAATGAATCGGACTGGCAGGCGCTTGATCCCGAAATCGCAGCGCTTGATATCTTAGTGAATAATGCGGGCATTACGGGCTTTGAACACGGCGCCGCCGCGCATGATCCGGAACATGCTTCGCTCGAAGACTGGCATCATGTCCATCGGGTCAATCTTGATGGCACATTTCTCGGCTGTCGGTTCGCGATTAGCAAGATGAAGGCGAATGCCCGTGGGAGCATCATCAATATGTCATCGCGCTCCGGCTTGGTCGGCATTCCCGGCGCAGCGGCCTATGCGTCATCAAAAGCGGCGATCCGAAACCACTCGAAAACGGTCGCGCTATACTGCGCCGAACAAGGTTGGGATATCCGCTGCAACTCGATCCATCCGGCCGCTATTCTCACACCGATGTGGGAGCCCATGCTAGGCACCGGGCCTGACCGTGACGCCAATATGGCGGCCATGGTCGCCGAAACGCCCGCCCGCCGCTTCGGTGCGCCAGAGGAAGTCGCAGCCTTGGCGGTCCTGCTCGGCTCCGATGAAGCCCGCTACATAACCGGGTCTGAGCTGTCGATCGATGGCGGGATCCTTGCAGGCTCAGCGACCAGCCCGAAGCAGGCCGATGATTAGGCCGCTTTGCGGCGCTCAAAGACAAGGCGATTGAAACCCTTTATGCATAAATCCTGGCTCAATTTGACAGAGGCTCAGTGCGATCATGTCTTACCTTCCTGAAGGCTATGCAATCACAGCGGCCGAATTGGACGACATTCCAGCGCTAATCTCGGTCGACAAAGCGGCGTCGGCGCTGTTCGCACCGACCGGACTGCTCGAGCCTGAAGCCGTTAATGATCATGTCCCGGCGGACGTCTTTGCAGTAGAAATCCCGTCTGCGAACGTCTTCGCTGCGCGCAATCAACATGGCTGGGCGGTTGGCTTCGCGCTGGTTAGATTGCGGGGCAGCGGGCTGTATCTCGACCAAGTCAGCGTGCATCCAGATCACGGCCAGAAAGGGATTGGCCGAGCGCTGGTGATTCGGGTTTTGACCGAAGCAGAAGCGCGCAAGCTGCCGCATGTTAGTCTCTCAACCTTTCGCGATTTGCCGTGGAATGGACCCTTCTATGCGTCGATGGGCTTTCGCGAAATCCCGACCGAGCGCCTTGAGCCCTATATGAAAGACATTGAAGAAGCCCAGCGACCGTTTATGGACGTGTCAGAGCGCTGCTTTATGCGCCGAAAAGTGCGCCGCAGCCTGTTTCGCTTTGGCATAAACCGATCGGACCCAGACCAATGACGCCTTACGCCCAGACCTTTCCGAACACGCGGCTACGGCGCTTACGACAAACCGGGTGGATCCGAGACTTAACCCGCGAACATGTGTTGACGCCAGCTGATCTGATCTGGTCCATGGTCGTGCATGATGGCGAGACCCCGAAAATTCCGGTCGAAGCGATGCCCGGACTCGATCGGCTCAATGTCAGTGAAGCGGCCGCGGCTGCCAAACGCGCCGAGCAGCTCGGCATTCCGGCAATCGCCATCTTCCCGCACATCGATCCATCCAAGAAAGACGAGGATGGACGCGAAAGCTTGAATCCTGATGGCTTGGTGCCCTCGGTCATCAAAGCGATGAAAGACGCTGCGCCAAATGTAGGGATCATTTGTGACGTGGCGCTCGACCCGTTTACAAGTCACGGCCATGACGGGCTGATCGATGAGACAGGATATGTCCTGAATGATGAGACCAGCGCCATTTTGGTCGAGCAAGCTTTGGTCCAAGCTGAAGCTGGCGCCGATATCGTTGCCCCGTCCGATATGATGGATGGGCGCATCGGCGCGCTCCGCACAGCCCTGGAAGAGGCCGGCTATATCAACACGATGATCCTGTCTTATGCGGCGAAATATGCAGCGGTTTCTACGGCCCGTATCGCGAAGCCATTGGGTCCGCGACGGCGCTGATTGGCGACAAAAAGACCTATCAACAAGACCCGGCAAATAGCGAAGAGGCGCTGCGCGAAGTGGCCATGGACATTGCCGAAGGCGCCGACATGGTGATGGTCAAACCCGGCCTTCCCTATCTCGATATTGTCCGGCGTGTGTCCGAGACCTTTGCGGTCCCGACCTTTGCGTTCCAAGTGTCCGGCGAATACGCGATGATCCAAGCCGCAGCGCAGAATGGCTGGATTGACGGCGATCGCGTCATGATGGAAACGCTGCTCAGCTTCAAACGCGCCGGGGCGAGCGGGATCATCACCTATTTCGCAGAAGCCGCGGCGCAGCGTCTCGGGTAAAACTGAGATCCTAAAACTGGGGCCCATTTACGGTTTTGTTATCGCAACTATAAGCCAGCGTCCATTGGACGGTCGTGTCATATCCGTAGAGGATATTACAGTTTCCGTTGCCGCGTAGCACGTCTCTTAGCGCCGAGCATTTCATGTCCAATGAGTCGATACTCACACCAGACGTCTCAGTCTTGATCCGAACGAAGGATAGGTCTTTTTTCTTCTCGAGATTCATCGTTTTGCTGGCACCGGCATTGATCGAGAACGCGTTGCCGGTCTTCTTGCCTTTGCTGTCTTTGGCGGTCACGCGAATGGTCTGCGCCAAGGACGATTGAGACACGTCAGAATTCCCGCTGCCACTCGATTTGGCTGTGTGATTTTTAAATTTGATATTGCACTTTCCGCCATCCCAGCAGGGCAAATCCGTCAGATCACAGGCCGAGGCTGACAAGACCGATGCTGAGAGGGCCGAGGCGCCGGCTCCAATCGCAATTGAAAGCAACGCGGTTTTGATGAAAGCCATGCTATAATCCATTCTGTTTCTGCCTCAACATGTCTGAACTTACGCCAGTCTTTGCGTGTTTTTCGCCTGTCACACCTGACAGGGATTTCATCCCGGCGCCGTTCAGTGTTAAGCTGGCCGGACAGATGGGGTGAACATGTCCAAACCTGAAAATGTCATTGCTAAAAAACTCGCCAATGCTCTGATGAAAGACGCTGAGATCGGCGATCGCACGCAAATGATTCTAGGCCCAGGCGGCCGGCTCGGCACGACCGCCGTGAAGAAACTCATGGGCGGCCTATGGGTGGGCGGAACCGCATACTTAACGCCTGATGCCGTCGAATTTCACCCCAATGGTCTCAACCGGGCCGTGCACAAAGACCCAGAGTCGCTCAGTGTGGTCTTGCCCCTTCGCAGCATCACATCGGTCGACACGCGGTTTGGGATTGCAACCCAAATCATTGACGTCAAAACCGCCATCGGAACCTTGTCCATTCGCTGCTATGGCGCGAAAGCCTTTGCCGACAAAATCGAAACCTCTCGCACCGCTTAAGTCAGGCCGGGATCTGAAGCTCCGACACGACCTGCCAGGCCTGTAGGTCATCATGGCGCTCCACCGGCAGTTTGATACGCACCACAGCCAACCGATCGAACCGCACCGGCTTTGACAAAAGCGCTTCAATCTCTGCGCTCAGCGCGGCGCGGTTTTCAGGCCGCCCATAACAGAGGCTGATATGCGGATCGAAGGCCCGGCCGGCGCGAAACGATGGCAGGTTTTGCAACGCCTTGCGCCCTTTTAGCAAAGTCTCAGAGCGCGCAAATCGCACGAATAGCGATTGGGTGAAGGCTGGCGTTTCGACAATGTCCGTCGGGATCAAGGTCAGGCCCGACAGCGCGGTCACCCCTGCCCCGAGGTCCGTATCGCGCTGACTGAGCCCGCCAAGCGTCATATGCGGGCCAAAAGGCGGCACGTTTTGCTGATCACAAAGCGCCTGGATCACGGCTTGAAAGCGCGCGCGATCTGTCGCCGTCGGACACGCCCAAATGGAATAGGTTTGGCTCGGCACCTATTCGTCCCAGGTCTGATAGGCGCCGCGCATATAGGTCACGCCATCGCGAACGATCTCTTCCAGCACGTCTAGATCCACATCTGCCAGCTTATTGATGTAGAGGCACGATTTGCCCAATTTATGCTTGCCGAGCCGGGCCAGTTTGTCCTGCATATCGCCAAAGCGATAGCCGGGCATGATGTGAAGCGACAGGTTTTGCTTGCGCGGGCTGAAGCCGGTGAGCATGAACTCGCCTTCCCGTCCGCTTTCATATTTATAATGATAGCGCCCATAGCCGATAATCGAGCCCCCCCACATTTGCGGTTTCAAACCCGTCACGCGATTGAAGAAGGCCAGTAATTGCTCAGCCTCCGCGCGCTTTTTCTCTGGCTCAACCGCGGCGATGAAGCGCCTTGGATCGGCTTCGGTGATTTGCGTTTTGTTGTCTGCTTTCGCCATCATCATGCTCCCTGACCTGGACCTTAACCGATTGAACGCGCCGCGCCCAGACCGGCGGCACGAGGGCCTGGGCTTCGCGCACACCCCAAGTCCCGAACTTTCATTCACGCGCTCTGCCCAATTTGCCTGGGCCGTCCCTCGCGCAAAGGGGCCGGCGAGCCGTTCTCTCTCGCTTCCCATCGGCAAAGACCTCGTGCTGACCCCCACGCACGCGCGATGCGCGCCAGGCGGAGCGTTGACCCGTGGTCCTTGATCCAAGCCCCCCTTCCCCCAGCACGAAACCCCTCACGGGCGCTCGCCCTGAGGTTATAAAAAAGGCTAGGCGCGCTTTAATAAAACGCGGTACGAACTGCCGCTCTCTCGAGACGGCGTATAGCGCCTGATCAAAGCGCGCCTGCGACGGGCTGTTTTCTAACTGTCCGAGGCGAGCGTGTGCGCTCCCTCGAATACCGGACCAGACGGTGGAATGACGGGCCCGTGGACCCAACCAGCGGGTACAGAACCGCTGGGCACCTTAACTCGACCCGACTGTGACCA
>JBCBYJ010000065.1:0-8814 GCA_039815905.1 Pseudomonadota bacterium
CCCGTTGAAGCCTTTGAAGACATTGTCTTTGGCGATCCAGACCTCAACACAACGGAGCTCGAAGCGCATCTTTTGCGGGCCATGGTTCAGCATCAATTCTCGGAGACCTTAAAGGGTCGCTTCAGCGCCTTCTATGGCGACTATGACAAATTGTACGCAAACTTCTACGCCACCGCTTTTGATCCGGCGACCAATGTGGTCGGCATTGACGGCTATGTCGACACGACCCAGCGGCAAAACCTGATCTTGTCAGGCGATTTGATCGGCCAGTTTGACACCGGACAGGTCGGGCACACGATCGTGACCGGGATCGAGTATATTGACACAACCAATGACAATGATCGTTTCAACCCGGTTTGGACAGGCTCCAATGATGATGTCGAACTCTTTGATGTGATGCGTCCTTTGATGTTTAGCGGCGGAGTTGGCACCAATGCATCCGGCAATGCCACCAGCATGGCCTTTTCAGACTTGAACGATCGCACGGCTGCGGATGTGCAGGTGTTTTCCGCCTATGTCCAAGACGAAATTGAGGTGTCCGATCAGTTGGATATCATTGTCGGCGCGCGCTTTGACAGTTTCGATATAGAGGTCGAGAATTTGGATCCGGAAAATCTTGAGACTCGCGCCCGCACGGATGAAGACATCAGTCCACGCTTCGGGCTGGTCTACAAGCCAATGGAGAACATCTCCTTCTATGGCAGCTATTCAGAGTCCTTCTTGCCACGCTCTGGCGAGCAATTTGCCAATATTAATGGCGACAATGACGCGCTCGACCCAGACGAGTTTACGAACCTGGAAGCCGGCGTAAAATGGGACATTCAGCCTGGATTGAGCGTCACCGCGGCAGTCTTCGAAATTGAACAAAGCTCCCCGCAAGTCGCGGACAATGACCCCTCGACCCTAGATGTGATCGATACCGAAACCACTGGATTTGAAGTGCAGCTACAAGGTCAATTGTCGGATCGCTGGTTCATTGCGACGGGGTATAGCTATCTCGATGGCGAACAAGTCAATCGATCCGGCGCCACTGGACTCCGGCCGCGCGAATTGCCTGAAAATATGTTCTCGCTCTGGAACACGTATCAAGTCACAGACCGTTTCGGCTTCGGCCTCGGCATGACCTATCAAGATGAAAGCTTCATCAATAATAGCAACTCTGCTGTGCTTCCGAGTTATACGCGGGTCGATGCAGCGGCGTTCTACGCGCTGAATGAGGATTTGCGGATACAGCTGAATATCGAAAACCTGACCGACGAGCTATATTTCCCCAGTTCGCACAGCACCCATCAAGCGACGGTCGGCGCGCCCTTAAACGCAAAGGTTACGATTAGCGGGCGCTTCTAGGGCGTCCATCCGACCCACCGCGCCCAGCCTTGTGCTGCCTCTTTTTGGCGCTCACCCTATGCAGGAGGCCCTGACCATACCATATGGCGCGATATGAGCGCACATGCAGAGACAACCGATCAAGACAAGATTGAAAGCGCCGATGGTGGAATTGGCGTCTCAATCGGCCGCATCTTACAGCTTCTGGCACGCCCGGAACTCGCCAAATGGCGACCGGTCATGGTGCTGGCCATATTGCTCACGCTTGCTGCGGCAGTGCTGGAAGTGGCGTTCCCGCTCTTGCTGGGCTATTCGATTAATAAATTAGTGGCTGACGATAATGGCCTAGTCGCAGGCTTCGGACCTGCCGTGTATTGGCTCTCGATCGCCTTTGGGGTCCGGTTTCTGGCGGCTGCTTTGCCGCAAATGCGTGACTGGTTGTTTTCGCCGGTGAGCCAAGACGCGCAGCGCATTGCCTGCGTCGACGCCTTCGGTCATGCGCAAAGTCTGTCGCTCGGCTTTCATCAAACCCGCCGAACCGGAGCGCTGAACCGTGTCATCGAACGCGGCGCGAGCGCGATTGATTATCTCATTCGCTTTCTGGCGTTTAATATCGGGCCGACGCTGGTTCGGCTTGTTTTGGCGTCGATCGCGCTGGCTTTTGCCTATGATCCGATCTTGGCGCTCGTTGCGATTTTGACCATCGCGATCTATGCGATATCGACGGTGTTGATCACAGAATGGCGGGTGCGACAGCGCCGCCGTATGAATATTGCTGACACAAGATTTCGGGGCATCGCGGTCGATATTCTGACCAATTTTGAAACGGTGAAATCCTTTGCGGCTGAGGCGCGTGAAACCGGCCGCTTCAACACTGCGATGCGCAATTATAACGTCCATTATGTCGATGCCATTCGATCCATGTATGTGCTAAATGGCGCGCAAGCTTTGGCGATGAATCTCGGTCTCGTGGCGGCGCTGGTAATCTCGGCTTTGAATGTGTCCAATGGCACAATGAAAGTCGGCGACTTGACCGGCGTGATGGCAATGTTCTTGTCCCTCTATGCACCGCTCAACATTCTCGGCTGGGCCTGGCGCGAGATTAAACAAGGCGCCGTCGATCTCGAAAAACTCTATGGCTTGATGGGAATGAAACCCGAAGTCGCAGATAAACCGGACGCGAGACTCTTGAGCGATCCGATTGGCAACGTTGCCTTTGAGCGCGTTGACTTTACCCATGATGCGCGCGCGGTCGGCGTTCAGGGCGTCAGTTTTGAAGTGTCGGCTGGAAAGAAAATCGCCTTTGTCGGGACCTCAGGCGCCGGAAAATCAACCCTCTTAAAGCTGCTCTTCCGTTTCTACGATGTGCTGGGCGGTCGGGTGCTTGTGGATGGCAATGACGTGCGCGACCTGACGCAAGAAAGCTTGCGCCAAGCCCTTGGTCTGGTGCCGCAAGATGTTGTGCTTTTCAATGAGACGATCAAGTCCAATATCAGCTATGCTCATCCCGATGCCAGCATGGATGAGCTGCGCGATGCGGCGCGGCGGGCGCAACTCTTGGACTTTATTGAAAGCCTGCCAGACGGCTGGGAGACCCGTGTGGGCGAACGCGGCCTGAAACTCTCAGGCGGTGAAAAACAACGCGTCGGGATTGCCCGCGTTATTCTCGCCGACCCGGCCATCTTGGTTTTAGACGAAGCCACCTCGGCTTTGGACAGCGCCACAGAGGCGGCGGTTCAAGATGCCTTAGACGAGGCCTCGAAAGGCCGCACGACCTTGATGGTCGCTCACCGACTGTCCACGGTTCAGAACGCTGATGAGATCGTTGTTTTGAAAGCTGGGAAAGTCATCGAACGCGGAAAACATGAGACGCTCTTGGCAGCGAATGGCGAATATGCCGATATGTGGGCGCGTCAAGCGAAACGAGACGCATTATCTGTGGCCGCGGAATAGGAGGGTCATCGCACGATGTCCGACCAAGACTTTAGCCAAAAGAGCTTCCCCTGGTTACGCAGCGGGTTCGATTTAGAGGGATATGTCGGCGCGCTCGCTGCCTGGCTGGTTGGGATATTGCTCGGCATTCTTTGGGGGCCGCTATTTTGGATCGGGTTTGTCGCAGCGATCATTATCTTATTCGCGACACGCACAGCTGAGCGGACATCGCCAGAAGCCGAAGGCCTGATCATTGCGCCGACAGATGGTGTGGTCGTCTCTGTCGGCGGCGCGACACCGCCCGATGAGCTTCGCCTCGACGGAGCGCGATGGACGCGGGTGCGTGTGGCGATTGGCCCGACCAAAACAAATGGCATTCATGCGCCGATGGATGGCGCGATCGATCACGTTATTTCAGAAATCGGGGATCCGGCGGCATTTGCGGCGATGCGTCCGGATCGACCAGGCTTAACGGTGGCGTTTGTCTCCTTGGTGAGCGGCGATCGCGCCGTCGGATTGCGGCTCGCAACCGGAGGACTTGGACCGCGCCTCGAGATCGCCAACGAGGCGGGCGATGCAGTCCGCTTGGGTCGAAATATCGGCACGCTCAGAATGGGTGGCTGGTGCGATCTCTATGTGCCGGCCGGCGTGGACGTGCTGCCGCTGCCGGGGCAAACGCTGATTGGCGCTGAAACAATTATCGCTCGATTTGACGGGGCAGACGTCGAGGCAAGCAAATCCGACGGCTCTGAAACACCGCGCGAAATCGAGGCAGAGCCGGAGCCGGAGCCGGACCCGGAGCCGACGGACGAGGCTGAAACGGTCATCGAAGAAGAGGATGAGCTGACTTTAGAAGAACTGACCGGAGAAGACGCGACACCCGACGCTGACGAAGAGGAAGATATCTCCGAGATGTTTGCTCGTTTGCGCCAAGAAGCGAAGAAAATCCAAGACGACGATTGATCACTCGTCTTCAGGACCTGAATTCATCCAAGCAAAAACGGGCTTTAGCGGAACCGCCCAGCCGATCCCAGCAATGACGAAAAAGATCAGCGTGATCCATTTCGGCGCCGTCGCCAACATCGTACCGATTGAAGCGGCTCCCCAAATCCAAAATC
This sequence comes from Pseudomonadota bacterium, assembly GCA_039815905.1. GTDB lineage: Bacteria > Pseudomonadota > Alphaproteobacteria > Caulobacterales > Hyphomonadaceae > Henriciella. The sequence goes on from JBCBYJ010000065.1 coordinate 4,377, forward strand.
CGAGAAAAATCAGAAGAATAAGGCTCGCCACAATTCTACGCTGAGACCGAGGCATGATGTCACCTAACCAAGTTGCTGCGACCGTGTGGCCGATTGTTGTTCGCGTTTAACTGTCCAAATAGGGCGCACGATGCCTGATGCAATTTCCCCTGTTGCCGCACTTTGGATCCGCCGTTGGCTGATCCTGATCGGCTTAATGGTGTACGCCATGATCCTCATTGGCGGCGCCACACGTCTCACCGATTCTGGTCTTTCGATAACCGAATGGGCGCCGCTGTCTGGCACTTTGCCGCCGCTAAGTGAAGCGGCGTGGCTAAGTGAATTCGAAAAATACAAAGCGACGGCTGAGTTTCAGCAGCAAAACTACAATATGAGCATGTCGGAATTCCAATTCATCTATTGGTGGGAATGGGGACATCGCTTGTTCGGGCGATTGATTGGCCTCGTTGCCGTGGGCGGATTTATCTGGTTTTTGGCCAAACGCTGGCTCTCGCAGAAATGGATTTGGCGGCTCGCAGTCTTGATCGCTTTGGGTGGACTGCAAGGCTTTATTGGCTGGTGGATGGTGGCAAGCGGTATTGGCGAGACTGACCGTGTGGATGTCGCGCCGTATCGATTGATGACACATTTCGGACTGGCCCTTTTCATCATTGCGGTGACGGCTTGGTATTGGCTCGATCTTGGCGAGCAAGATCCTCAATCAGCTGCGCCGCGCATGCGGTGGTTGGCGATCGCCTTGCTTGCGCTGACCAGTGTTCAAATGCTGAGCGGCGCGCTTGTCGCCGGGCTCGATGCCGGGCGCTCTTATACAGATTGGCCTTTAATGGCCGGCGAATGGGTGCCCTCTCATTATTTGCAGGCTGAGCTTGGACTTCGCAGCCTGTTTGAAGGCCGCGCGGCGACACAATTTAATCACCGCTTCCTGGCCTATACACTTTGGGCGCTGGCCCTTGTCGCCGCGAGTCTGGCCCGCGGCTCCGTCTTATCGCGCGGCTTTATGATCTTGGCTGGCCTGATCACCGCGCAAGCCATTTGGGGCATTATCACCCTCGTCAGTGTCGCCCCGCTGCCGATCGCCTTGGTGCATCAGGGGCTTGGTGTGATTGTCCTTCTCGCTTCAGTATGGCTCGTTTGGGTTACGGGCTCGGAGCATAGCCGAACGGTTCCAGCGTGACCCGGCTTGGATCGATAAATGTGACCATATGCGCGCCATTCGCGCTTTGTCCGCCAATCACTAGCACGCCGCCCGGATAGCCACCGCCGCGCGCGTCGCCGGTGCCAGCCATATCAACGGGCCTCGCAGGCGGGCGCACGGTTATCCCGTCACTCACCGAAAAAGCCTGCACCGCGCCATCGCTGGTGGTCAGCGAATAGCCGCCCAAATCATCGAGCAAGAACCGGTAAATCTTGCTGCGATTTTGAAGCTCAACCGCAGCAATCGCCGGATCACTGTACACAAAGGCTTGCGTCTCTGAGAGCATACAGGCCGAAATATCGCGCGCCGCTGGCACCGGTTCATTCAATAATAGCACCAAATTTTCGCCAACCTCGACCAAACGACCGGTCTTTAGCTCGCGGCGCGCGCCCCGGGTCCAAAACCCAATCCGCATAACGCCATCGCTCTCGGTCACGGGCGGCGCGCTGCACACGCCCTCAATCCGTTCATCCGTGCCAGAGTCTAAAGGGTATGGCAGCGGCTCCGGCAGCTCTCCGCCATGTAAGAAGAGCGATAAGTCGCCATCGCTGGTAATGCCCGGAAACACTGTGACAGGCGTGCCCTGCAACATCAAAAACCGGCCATCTGCGACTTGCGCGACGTCCATATCGGCTTTTTCCGTGATCCGCTCGCCTTCTAAGTCGAGAAATTGCAAGCCGCCATCGGCAAAGGTCACGGCCACCGTCGAGCCGAGCGCCCCGGCCACAGCGACGCTCGAGATTGGTGTACCAAGGTCGTTCGTTTGCCAAACCGCAGGCAAGATCAATCCACCAGAATCCCTTGAATCCCCAGATTCTAAGGGGCGGTCGGCGGAGTCGACGGCGGCTTCGGCCGGATCGGTATCCACAGCCCCAGGACCCGGCCCACAGGCCGTGGCAAGGAAAAGCAGACTCAGCGCCAAAGGCGCGTTGACAAGGCGTTTCGCGGCGCGTAGATGCGGGCGCTTGAACATTATCCAATAACTCCGAATGAGAGGCTCCGGCGGAGCAATGAAAACTTATAACGCACCTGCCGACGTTGAGAACAAATGGATCGTCATCGACGCGACGGATGTCGTGGTGGGTCGTCTTGCTTCCTACGTCGCCAAACGTCTGCGTGGCAAGCACCGCGCTGACTTCACGCCTCATATTGACACAGGCGACTTTGTCGTTGTCGTCAATGCTGAGAAAGCTAAGTTCACCGGCAATAAGCTGAGTGACAAAGTCTATTACCGTCACACCGGACATCCGGGCGGGATTAAAGAGACAACGGCTGGCAAAATCCTCGGGGGTCGCTTTCCAGAACGCGCGATCGAAATGGCGGTCAAGCGCATGCTGCCAAAAGAAAGCACGCTGGCGCGCAAGCAATTCTCGAAACTTCGGGTCTATGCTGGCGCGGAGCACCCGCATGAGGCGCAGGCCCCAGAAGCGGTCGACTTTGCCGCTATGAACACCAAGAACACGAAGGTCGCATAAAGTATGGCTGAAACAGCACAATCTCTCGAAGACCTGAAAGACGTCACCGAAGGGGAAGGCGCACCAGCTGAGCTTGCCCCGATCACCGCCGAGCCAAAGATTGACGAACATGGCCGCTCTTATGGAACCGGTCGTCGGAAATCGGCAACGGCGCGGGTTTGGCTGAAGCCAGGCTCTGGCAAGATCACCATTAATGGCAAAGATCAGGACGAGTATTTTGCCCGTCCGGTGCTGCGCATGGTGCTTGAGCAGCCTTTGGTCGAAGCCGATCGTCGCACACAATATGACGTGATCGCTACGGTTAAAGGCTCTGGCCTGTCTGGTCAGGCCGGCGCGGTGCGCCACGGCATTGCCCGGGCGCTGGTAAATTTCGAACCAGAATTGCGGCGCACGCTGAAGCCATTTGGCTTCATGACCCGTGACCCACGCGTTGTTGAGCGTAAGAAATACGGTAAGGCGAAAGCCCGCCGTAGCTTCCAATTCTCTAAGCGCTAAGCGGAACGGTTTAAACCAAAACGTGATCAAGGCGCTCATTTTGGGCGCCTTTTTCGTATCTGAAACAAGGGTTTGACGAGGATGGATCAGACAAAACTCAAAGCCGCTATATTGGGCGCATCGGGCTATACAGGCGCCGAAACCGTTCGTTTGTTGGCCGGCCATCCACGGGTAGAGGCGGTTGCCGCGACCGGTCATTCGCTTGCCGGCAAACAGCTCTCGGAGATTTTTCCGCACCTGGCTGGGCCGACGGATTTGCCTGTTGTCAAAGCCGATGACGTTGATTGGGACGAGATTGATGTCGCTTTTGGATGTTTGCCGCACGGCACCAGTCAGGACTTGATCGAGACCCTTCCCAGGTCGATCAAAGTCGTCGATCTTTCGGCTGACTATCGTCTGCGCGATGCGGACCTTTATGCTGAGACTTATGGACGGCCTCATCTCAATCCGGCGCGCACCGCTGCGGTCAAATACGGTTTGCCAGAATGGCGCGGCGCAGCGCTGGAAGGCGAAGACCTGGTTGCCTGTCCGGGCTGTTATCCGACGGCCAGTCTGCTCGCATTGCTGCCGATCATCTCCCTGATTGATCCAGACAGCGTGATCATTGATGCCAAATCCGGGGTGTCGGGCGCCGGGCGCGGCTTGAAAGAAGGCAATCTGTTTTCCGAAGCGGCCGAGGGGGTGCATGCCTATGGCGTTGGCGCGCACCGGCATGCGCCCGAAATTGAGCAAGAACTGAACCTGCAAGCGGGGCGCACAGACATTGGTGTGACCTTCACCCCGCATCTTATTCCTATGACGCGCGGCGAGCTTGTCACGGCGCATGTCCGCGGCGATGTCGATCAAATCCAAGCCGCTTTGGCTGCAAAATATGCTGCGGCGCCGTTTGTCTCGGTCCTGCCGCTTGGCGCGCCGCCGCCGGATACGCGGCATGTGCGCGGCACCAATCATTGCCGCATCTCGGTGTATCCAGACCGGGTCCCGGGCCGCGTTGTGGTCATTGCGGTGATTGATAATTTGGTCAAAGGCTCAAGTGGGCAAGCGATTCAGAACCTCAATTTGATGATGGGGTGGGATGAAACACTAGGGCTATCTGGGCTGCAGGCGCTGTTTCCTTAAGCGGGCTTGGGGGTGATCGGCGTCATCCTGACCTGAAGTCAAACGCTTCCCCCAGCACGAAACCCCTCACGGTGTCGCCACCTGAGGCTATAAAAAAGGCTAGGCGCGCTTTAATAAAACGCGGTACGAACTGCCGCTCTCTCGAGACGGCGTA
>JBCBYJ010000066.1:0-8653 GCA_039815905.1 Pseudomonadota bacterium
CCGACGGATCATCCGCCGGACGATGAAGCGCGGCAGCGGCACCGGGGTGGTCAACTCATCGACCAGAATGTTTGAAATCAGCTCGCGGCCATACGGAAAACTCCAGCGATAATGCATCGCCGAGCGCCACAGCCACTCGTCGCCATAATCCTCGATCAGGCGCGCGATAAACGCAATGACAGGCCGGTCTGGCAAAATCGACGCGCTCGGATGTTCTTTTTCAAGCTCGAGCAAGATCGGCGTCGTATCCGACATCCAGCGGCCATCTTCGCGATCGACAATCGGCATCTGAATGGCGCCGACTTTTGATTTGAGCATTTTGGCCTTGTCATAAGGCATGCCGTGCAGCGTGTAGGAGAGGCCTTTATAACGCAAATAGGCTTCGAGTTTGCCGGTATAGTAGGATACGCGAGAGCCATAGACTTTCATCACCCTCTCCCTTCTTGCTTTTGGTTTAGCGCGTTTGTGGGCGGCGCGTCTACTCGGCGACAAAGCCGCGATATGGGCTGACCTGTCAGCCGGGTTGAACGCTGCGGGTTTTACGCCCGCAAAGGTCAGTCAGGTCGTTTAAGGCTGAACACGTCGGCGATCCGGGCATAGTCCCGATACCCCATCCTGGCGAGGGGTTGATACCGGGTGACATCGAACACGCCATCCACGAGACAATCATCCCGAAGATGGATGCCCGTCACCTCACCGAAGACAACCAAGTTTGACTTGCCTGGCAGCTGGACCTTGTCAACGACCCGGCACTCAAGACTGGCGGGCGTTCCGGCAACCCGCGCGCATGCGATTGTTTCACACTCAGCCTTGGTCAAACCGGCGCGTTCAAACTCATCTATCTCTTTGGGAAAGTGCTCTGCGGTGACCGTCATAGCATCGCGCATCTGATACTCGATAATGTTGACGCAAAACACGCCCGTATCGCGCGCGTTTGAAACAGAGTCTTTGCCGTTCAGCCGGTCGGGTTTCCCCGCCGTGGAGGCAAACATCACTTGCGGCGGCTCGTACGCCACGCCGTTAAAGAAGGAATAGGGCGCCAAATTGTCAGACCCATCCTCCGACCGGGTTGAAATCCAACCGATGGGTCTGGGCGTGATGACGGCGTTGAACGGATTATGGGGCAGGCCGTGCCCATCCCTCGGTTGGTAAAACATGGCAAGCCTATCTGACAAAGGAGACCCATGTCGGTTAGCACAGGTTGGCGGATTTAAAAGCCATCTCAGCCGTCCGCTCTGTGTTTGCGCGTGGTCTATTCGTCCAGAAACAGGCCGCCCTGTTGGCCGTCTTGAGGGGCGGGGAGGCCGAGGCGTTTATAGGCAAGCGGGGCAGCGACGCGGCCGCGGGGCGTGCGGGCGACATAGCCTTTTTGCATCAAATAAGGCTCGATCACGTCTTCCACGGCGTCGCGGGCTTCGGAGAGCGCTGCGGCCAGGGTGTCGGCGCCGACCGGCCCACCGGCATAGGTCTTGACCAAGGCGTCGAGATACCGCCGGTCGAGCAAGTCTAAGCCATCATCATCAATCTGCAGACGGGCGAGCGCGCTCGACGCGGCGGCGCGATCGATATGCGTGCCGTCGGCCTCGGCGAAATCACGCACCCGGCGCAACAAGCGCAAGGCGATCCGAGGCGTCCCGCGGGCGCGTTTGGCGATTTCAACAGCGCCATCCTCTGTGATCGGGGCAGTGAGCTTGCGGGCTGCCGCTTGGACAATTGTCGCGAGGGTTTCAGGCGTGTAGAAATCGAGGCGCAGCGGAATGCCGAAGCGGTCGCGCAGCGGCGTTGCCAACAGACCGGCCCGCGTCGTCGCCCCGACCAGCGTGAACGGGCTGAGGTCCAGGCGCACCGAGCGCGCCGCTGGGCCTTCGCCGATCACGATATCGACGGCATAGTCTTCCATGGCCGGATACAGCACTTCCTCGACGGCGGGCGGCAGGCGGTGGATCTCGTCAATGAACAGGACATCATTGGCTTCTAGATTGGTCAGGATCGCGACGAGGTCGCCGGCTTTGGCAATGACCGGTCCCGACGTGGCGCGGAAGCCGACCCCCAATTCCTTGGCGAGGATTTGCGCCAGCGTCGTTTTGCCGAGGCCGGGCGGGCCGAAGAGCAGCGTATGGTCGAGCGCTTCGCCGCGGCGCACAGCGGCTTCGACATAGATCCGCAGATTGGCTTTCAGCGCGTCCTGGCCAACATAATCGTCAAAGCTTTGCGGGCGCAGCGCCCGGTCCAGCGCCTCGCCCATCTGCACTTCAGGGTCTGTCAGCGTGCCGTCTCTCATGCCGGGCTAAGCTCTTTCAAAGCGGCTTTGATCAGCGTGCCGGTGTCTGTGTCCGGCAGCTCGCGGGCGCTGGCAGCGACGGCGCGGGCCGCTTCAGACTGGGAATATCCAAGGTTAATCAAGGCTGAAACCGCCTCACCGCGCGCGCCGGTTTTCAGTGCGCTCGCCGCGGCGACACTGCCGCTCGGATCGGCGGTGAATTTGCCGAACCGGCCGAGCGGCGGGGGCTTGCCCGACAGCTCGCCAACAATGCGCTCGGCCAGTTTCTTGCCAACGCCTTTGGCGCGCATCACAGTGGCGGTGTCGCCGAGCGCAAGGGCGTCCATCAGTTCCGTCGGGCTGATCGAATCCATCAGGGCCATGGCCGATTTTCCGGCCACGCCTGGGACATCTTGCAGGCGCACGAACCAGGCGCGCTCTTCATCGCTGGCGAACCCAAACAAAGTGATCGAGCTTTCTGTTACCCGAGTCTCGATGAAAATCTCAGCTTCGCCGCCGACGGTCAGCTTGGATAAAAGCCGCGTGCCAGCCAGGGCGACATAGCCGACACCATTGACATCCACCATGACCGAATCCACGCCCAAAGCTGCGACGGTGCCTCGCAGACGTCCGATAATCATGCGGCGGCTCCTTTCAGCTGTTTCGGGGGCAGATTATGCGCCGTACAGATCGCGCAGGCGAGGGCGTCGGCGGCGTCAGACTTCATCTCTCCCGCGCGCGGTAAGAGCCGGCTAATCATGAATTGCACTTGGTCTTTGTCGGCTTTGCCGGTGCCAACAATTGCGCGCTTGATCGCGGTCGGCGCGAATTCGGAGACTTCTAAACCATGAAAGGAAAGCGCCGTCATCGCCGCGCCGCGGGCCTGGCCAAGCTTGAGCGCCGAGCGCGGATTGGCGTTGACGATCGTCTCTTCGCAGCCGCTATGATCCGGCGCATAGGTTTTCACCAGCTCGCCAATCGCAAAGAAAATACCTGCTAGACGGTCGGCCATGGGCAAGTCTGGGTCAATGTTTATCACGCCATGACCGACATGGCTCAGGCGGGAGCCAACCAGATCAACCAGGCCCCAACCGGTATGCCGCAGACCCGGATCAATGCCGAGAATTCGAATCGCTTCGCTCATACGCTGTGTATTAGCGCGTAACGTTAAGAAGGTCTTGCTGTTTTCGCGGTTTGTTCACGCGTCTCTGAGCGTTACGTGGCCCAGAGGATCACGCTGAGCCAGAACAAGCTGCACAGGCCGAGACAAGTTAGGATCGAAAGCCCCCGCATCGACACCACGTGAAATCGGGGAGAGATGCCCGATCTGGGAGGAAACGCATACCGCCATTGCGGAAGCTTTCGAAACTTGTTCTTTGTTTGAAATGCCAAAACCCTGCTCGCCCTAATGAGGATGAAGATCCTCGTCTCTCAGGCATTGACCTTAGCGAGCGATGTCTAAATGTCTTTATCGTAACGTCTCAATATTGAGGTTAACGCTTGCCCCAATCGGGCGCGCGTTTCTCTAGAAAGGCGGCGATTCCTTCCTTATAATCGGCTTGCTGAACCATTGTATCAAGCAGGTGATTGGCCTCTCGGACGGCGCTGCCAATGTCGCGATGGAAATCGAGATAGGTCTGGCGTTTGGATTGGCGCAGCGCCTCAGGCGAGACGCGCGCAATCAGGTCTTGCGCATAGGCCTTGGTCTCTGCGAGCAAAGCCTCGGGCGGCACCAAGCGGTGGATCAGCCCGATTTGGTGCGCTTCATCGGTGAGAAATTTTCGGCTTGAGAGCAGCAATTCCAAAGCGCGAGCGCCGCCAATCAAACGCGGCAAGAGCCAGGACAGGCCATATTCCGCTGGCATATTGAGCGGGCCATGCGCCGTGGTCAGTTTGGCCCCCGGCACAGCGAAGCGGATATCGGCATAACAGGCCAAGACCAGTCCGACCCCTGCTGCGGCGCCATTTATGGCGGCGATGACCGGTTTCTTGAGTGCGAAGTGATAGGAGAAGTCTTCCTGAAACGGCGCGAAATCAGTCTCACCCGGTGTGATCAGGTCTGGCGCGGTTCCCGCATCATAAGTGCCGGACTTGGAGTGGCCATCCAGGGCCTGCGCGTCGCCGCCGACGCAGAAGCGGGCGCCGCTGCCGGTGACGAGGATGACCCGAACATTTGGATCTTTGTCGGCCTGTTCGAGCAGATCGCGATACTCCGTGTGCATCCGGCCCGTCCAAGCATTCGCCCGGTGCGGACGATGCAGCGTGATCGTCGCGATCTGAGCCTCAACCTCATAAAGCGTCGCTTTGAGGTCGGTGCGGGTCACGTGAAGGCCAAACCGTCAAAGCTGCCTTTCTCGCGCCAGGCTTCGATATGTTGGAAATACGCCCGAGGTCCGCCTGGATGGCCGAGCCCGTGACGGTTTTTCTCCGTGATGCCCCCGCCTTCATTATTGTAATAGCCGGGCGTGCATTCTGTGGTGCCAATTAAAAGGCCTTGGCCGCTCAAGACCATATCGACCCAGGCCTTTTGCGCGTCCGGGGTGGGTTCGACCGTCTCAAAGCCTTCGCGCTCCGCATGGCTGACAATCTGGGTGATGGTCTTGGCATGATCGACAATATTGTGCGGCACATTCGAGATCAGATTGGCCGCTTGGCTCGGCTGCACAATGAACGCATTGGGAAAGCCATGCACGTTCAAACCATGCAGGGTCTGCATGCCATCGGCCCAAGCCTCTGACAGTTTTTGTCCGTCCCGACCGGTCAGGTCAAAGCCAGCCCGGGCGGTATAGTCTGAACCGACTTCAAAGCCGGACGCATAGATGATGCAATCGACATCATAATGCTCACCATTGGCGATGAGGCCGGTCTCAGTAATCGCCTCCACGCCTTGACCATCGGTGTGGATGAGGCGCGTGCCGGGCTCATTGAAGGCTTGCAAATATTCATCATGGAAGCAGGGGCGTTTGCACAGCTGGCGATACCAAGCTTTGAGCTTTTCGGCTGTGTCTTGATCCGACACGACGGAATTGCAGCGCGCCCGGATTTCCTCCATTTTCTCAAAATCGGCATCCTCGAACGCTTCCAGCATGTTTTCCGGCGTCCATTTGTCTGGCGGCAATTGACGAACCTTGGTGCGAATGCGGTGCGACAGCTCGGTCCAGCCATCCATGACATAGTCTTCTTTCGGGAAGCCTTGGGATTGGTTTTCCACGAAATTGTCATACCAGCGCTGTTGCCAGCCAGGCGTCGCGATAGTGGCAAACCAATCCGGATCAGTCTCTTGATTATTACGCGCATCGACGGAGGACGGTGTGCGTTGAAAGACCAGCAATTCTTGAGCGGATTTGGCGAGATGCGGCACGCATTGCACAGAGGTTGCGCCAGTGCCGATAATGGCCACGCGTTTATCGCTTAATTTGTCCAAAGGATCGCCATCTGGGCTGCCGCCCGTATACGCATAATCCCAGCGGCTGGTGTGAAAGGATTTGCCTTTAAAGCGTTCAATCCCGTCAATGCCGGGCAATTTGGCGACGTGTAAGGGCCCTGTGCCCATGCCGACATATTTGGCCGTAAACGCATCCCCGCGCGAGGTCTTGATCAACCAGCGCGAGGCGTCGGCCTGCCATTCGAGGCTTTTGACTTCAGTATGAAAGAGCGCGTCCTGATAGAGATCAAACTGTTCGCCAATGCGTCCGCAATGGTTTCGAATCTCCGGCGCATAGACATATTTTTGGCTCGGCATATGGCCGGTCTCTTCGAGCAGCGGCATATAGATCATCGCGGCGGTATCGCACTGCGCGCCGGGATAGCGGTTCCAATACCAAGTGCCGCCAAAATCGCCGCCTTTTTCAAGGATGCGGACGCGATCAATCCCGGCTTCTTTTAACCGGGCGCCGACGACCAGCCCGGCAAATCCGCCGCCAATGAACGCGAATGTGACATGATCGGTGACCGGTGCTCGCTCTGTCCAGGGCGTATAAGGATCTGCAGCCAAATCCTCGAACGCGCCTTCTAAACGCTGATATTGTGCGTTGCCGTCTTTGCGCAGGCGCTTGTCACGCTCTGCTGCATATTTTTCTTTCAAAGCGTCTTTGTTGAGCAAGTCCGTCTCCGTCACCTCTGCCGTTTCGTTTTTTGAACTGTTTCAGTCTTTCCGGGGCGGAAGCCAAGCGGTGCCGTAAAGACTCCCCATAAAAGCGCCTAATCCCGCCACATTTGTAAGCAAACGCTCACTGCGCCTGGTTTGATCTACCTGGCGCAATCAAGAAGGACTCTCTTATGACTCTCAAACATCTCTTTGCGGCGGGTGCTGTTTTGGCCCTCGGCGCTTGCTCTGCCTCGCTGCAAACGACGTCCGGGGCCGATTATCTCGCGCGCTATGATGCCAGCCACGAAAGCGCCAATGGTCTCGCATCCGACGTCGACGCAGACGTTCGACGCATCGCCGCGATCGAACCGACTTTGGCCTTCCCGGCACGAATTGGATTGGCCCGTATTCAAAATGGCCGATTGACGGCTTTGCCCGCCGATGAGGCGCGGATCTGGCAAGACGTGGTCGACGATTTGGGCGAGGCCTATGGCGATTTGGTGCCGGTGAGCCCGCTGATTGCAGCCATGGTGCGGGAGCCTGCTCCGGCTGGTATGGACCGCTCTGCCGCGGTCATCGCGCATATTCGCCGCGGCGCCGCGCGCCAGCATCTTGATTATGTGTTGGCCTATGAAGTGGGCTCGCATCGGCAAGAAAAGGCCAATGCTCTGGCGCTCGCTGACCTGACGGTGATTGGCCTGTTCGTTTTGCCGAGCCGGACCATCGAAGTTGAGGCGACGGCGAGCGGTCTGATGTTGGATGTCCGAACCGGCTACCCGTATGCCACACTGACCAGCTATGCCGACAAGTCTGGGGTCAGCCGGGTGATCTCGGATGCCACGACGCTTGCCGACTATGTCGACACAGCCGAAGAGCGCGCCGTGGCCAATCTCGCCCACGACTTTGGCGGTGCGATGGAGGGACTAGAACAGCGCGCGATCGCCCTGTCCCAAAAAGGCGGCTAATCGCCGTCACCCGAACGGGCAGGGCGGCGATGGGGTTAAAACAGCTCAGTGGTGAGGCGCTGAATGGCGCCCGCCATTTCGGGCCGGGTCATGGCGAAGATGATCTTGTCGACCCAGACCCCTTCTGCGGTCCGCTCATAATTGCGAAACAAGGCCTCTCGCGTTGGATTCAAGACCTTTAGCTGGTCTAGAATATAGGTGTTTTTGGCATTCACCTGCCACTCGATCCGCTTGGCGCGCCAATCATAAGCGCGCTGGATCATCGCCAGCTGTCCGGCTTGATATAGCCGTGATGTGGTCAGATGCGGAGGATGCCAGGTCAGCGCATTTCGGATGCGGCGATGGATCTTGTTGATCTCACTGAACCCCGTCACGCCGACAAATGTCTCATCCGGTTTTTGGAACAAGACATAAGTCGCGGCCAGGCCGCTCTTTTGGGCTTTCAGGATGAAGTCGAAATAGTTTTCAAGATTGGTCCCACCCGGCAAAGCAGGCATCCATTTCCAGACCGATTTTTCGATCTCGGACGCAAAGATAAGACTGCGATGTTGCTCCGCAATTGGCTCAAGGCGCAGCATCGCATTTTCGAGGCCTGGGGCGGTCAGTTCCATTCTTTCGTCCTACACAGTCTTGGACGCGGGTTTAAACCATAGCAGAAAAACCGGCCTTTGCGTGGACTTACAAACGCAGCAAGCTGGCCAGGTTGTTTTTCTGCATATCCGACGAGCCCCCGACAATCGGCATGCCGAGCAAATCGCGGACATGTCGCTCCATGTCATACGCATCTGACAGCGCATAGGCGCCCATGACCTGCTGACAGGTGGTGGCAATCTCGACGGCGGTGTCCGCGACGAACAATTTCGCCATCGAGGTCTCCACGCTACAGGGCTGGCCAGTCTGTGCCAGATAGGCGCCGTGATAGAGCATATGTTTGGCCGCTTGCAGCTTGGTTTTCGCGGTCACCAGCTTGTGGCGAATGGCTTGATGCTGCGAGATTGGCTTGCCGAATTGCTCGCGCTCTTGGGCATATTGCCAAGCCTCTGCAACTGCGGCGCGCGCAATCCCGTAAGCGACCGCTGTGATCTCGATCTTCTCGACATCGAGGGCGCGCCCGGCGAGCAGTTTCCAGCCTTTATTCCAATTCTCCTCGCCGCCAACAATCGCGGATTTGGGCAGACGGACATTGTCGAAATAAACATCCATCGATTTGGTGTAACGCAGGTTTGAATGCTCAATCGCCTGCATCGAGACCCCTGGCGCGTTGGTTGGGATCAATAGGAATGTGAGATTCTTATACCGCTCATCGGCCGGTCCAGACCGGGTCAGACAATAGATATAATC
>JBCBYJ010000067.1:0-8496 GCA_039815905.1 Pseudomonadota bacterium
GGGGATGTTATCCCCGACGCGCAGCGCCGTGCCATCTGGACGCTGGACCAATGGCACCGACCGGATGCGGGCGACGCCATCAAACTCGCCGCCGATTTCCAGCCCGATATTGCTGCGATCCCCGCGTACGGCGCCCGCCGGCGCTTTGGAATCTGCGGCTGCGATGAGCCGGGCCGCATCATTCATGGACAAGCCCGCCGCGGCGAGGTCTTCTGGATCTGCAATGACCCGCACCTCTTCTTCCGGCAGGCCCATAATCTCGGTTTCATCCGTGGCGTTTAGGCCGCGAAACCGGTCTTCTAAAACTTCTGCCAAGCGGCCCATGACGGCCAGCTCTGGATCGCCCTCACCTTCCCATGTCAACGCTACAGTCATCGTCGCCGCGCCCACATAGACCCGCCGCACAAAGGGTCGCGAGGCGCCGTCTGGCAAATCGGCTTCCGCCAATTGGACTTGCTGTCGGATCAGCGTCCAAGCATTGTCCACTTCAGCCGGGGTCAGAGCTTCATCAATGTCGAGGCTAATTTGAGAGATATTCGCGCGTGAGCTTGATTTCAGTTCAGCAATTTCTGGCAATTCGAGCAAGCGCCGCTCAATCGGTTCTGTGATTGTGGCTTCCATTCGCTCGGCATCCGCGCCAGGCAAGGTTGTCAGGACAAAGCCATAGCGCTCGACCAAAGTCGGGTCTTCTTGGCGCGCCAATGTCAGGACCGCGAACAAGCCGCTAATGAGCGCCACAAAAACGGCCAGCAAAGTCAGCCGGGGCAGTTTATAGAAGAGCGTCGTCATGTTGGATCATCCGTTTCCTGGCGCCGCGCCGCTGGCGCTCACCTCAACCGGGGTCACTGGTTGGCCGGGCGTGATCCTTTGCAGACCGTCCATGATCACCCGGTCCCCGTCGCGAATGGCGCCGCGCACGAAAACACGCTCGCCAGCCTGGTAGACAATCTCGACAATGCCCGGCTCTGCCGACCACCCGCTGCCATCCCGGCGCGCTATATAGACCGACCAGAGACCGCGCTCCGCTTCGGTCAGGGCCGAGATTGGCAGCCAGAGCCCGGGCTCGTCGATCACGCGGTCCATTTCCAGTCTGACCACCGTGCCGGCCGCAACGCTGTCTGCGTCGAGCACATCAAAAACCACGCTGACTGTCCGATTGCTGGTATCAATGACCCCGGTCACAGCGCGCAGACGTGCTGCAACTGGGCCTTGATCCGAGATCAGCTCATAGTCTGCGCCAATCTCGAGTGCCTTTGTGAGGCTGACAGTCAATCCGATCCGAGCTTCCAAGCTGCTGGTTTCGACCAATTCAAAGACCGATTGTCCCGGACCTGCAATTGCGCCTTCATCTGCCATGCGGCCGGTCACAGTGCCATCAAATGGCGCTTGTATGCGGGCCAAATCAATCTGCACGCGCAAGGCGTCGGCACTGGCTTCCGCCGCTTGGATCCGAGCGATGGCGGTATCGGCTTGAGCGCGGGCTTCATCGACGCGCTGGGTCGAGACATGGCCGCGCTCGAGCAGCGTAATCTGGCGGTCCACAGTGCTTTGCGCGAGCGCATAAGAGGCTTCCGCTTCAGTGACGCGAGCTACGGCCGAGCTCAGCTGCGCCCGCAAACCCCGCGTGTCGAGCACAGCGAGGGTTTGACCCGTCGCGACTCTGTCGCCGAGATCGACGCGCATATCAGCAATGCGCCCGCCGGTCGGGAAGCCGAGTTGGCTGGTCCGCCGCGGCGAAACGATCCCAGAGAACCGTTCTTGCGCGGTGAAGTCTTTGTCAAACGCCACCCGCGTGGTTTCGACCGAAATCGGGATCGGCCGCGCGGTCGGCACTAAAGGCCCCTCAACTGAGCGGTTTTGCAACACAAAATAACCGAGCAAAGCGACGATCGCGCCGAGGACGAGGACGAACAACCCCCCTTTCCCGGCCGTTGGTCGCACCTGGCGCTGTGGCAGATCGAGATCTTGAATAGGCTCACTCATGGTGACTCTCCAGTCCGCGGATGGCTTGATCCGCGTGAAACGCAATGAAATCCTCGCGGGATATGGTGGGTTGATCCGGGCGCAGCGCCGGAAAAGATGGGATGTGGACAATCATCATGGCTAGGCCATGCATCGACGCCCACAGTGATTTCGCGGCCACGGCCGGGTCCAGGTCGGCGCGAAACTGGCCCAGCTCAATGCCTTCGGCGATCATCCCGCGCAAGACATTGAAAGCTTGACCTTTTTTCGACATTTCAAAGCCCGGCTCGCCATCAACGGGTTTAGACCCGTTGGACGCGGCCTCGCCGGTAAAAGCGGCGGCATAATGGTGCGGCTTCTCAGTTGCGATCTGGACATAAGTCGCGACGCAATCGCGCGAGCGCTCAGAAAACGGGGTCGAGGTGTCGACGATCCGGTTCACATTCTCAAGAATGAGCTCGAAAAAAGTCTCTTTGAGCTCATCGACCAGCTCATCCTTGGAGCTGAAATATTTGTAAATCGCCGCGGGCGAGTAATCGATATTCTCAGCCAGTCGGCGAATGGAGAGGCCTTCGGCGCCGTCGCGCGCAAATACGGTTTCGGCCGCAGATAAGATGCGGGCGCGTATTTTACTGCGACGGCGCTCGGCCGGGGAGGAAACACTTGTCGTCATATATTCGGCAGTCATCTTTCGCACCGTTCAAGTGTCAAATAGTACGCACGTTCAAAAAGTAAACACCGTTCACTAAAAATTGCTTATGGAATTTCTGATCTGAATGGCTAAGTGCGAGCTATGACCGCATTTTTTCCGCCTGCACCGGCTCTGGGCACGCCGCTTCTACCGACCAGACCGAGCGAAGAGGCGCGCCAATTGATCGCTTTGCGGCGCTCGGTGAGCAAGCGCGCCTTGAGCGCGCCAGGGCCCAGCCCGGAGGAACTCAATGATCTTCTTACGGTCGCGGCCCGGGTTCCGGATCACCGAAGATTGGCGCCGTGGCGATTTTTAGTCTTTGAAGGCGCCGCGCGCGACGCGTTCAATGCCCGCGCCGTCGAGATCCAGCGCCAAGAAAATGCCGACGCAACCAAGACCATGCTCGCTGACACGGCCAGCTATTTCAGCCGCGCGCCGGTTGTGGTGACGGTCATCTCGTCACCTGATCCGAGCCATAAGACCCCGGTTTGGGAGCAAGAATTATCGTGCGGGGCGCTGTGCCAAAACTTGATGCTGGCCGCGAATGCCAGCGGCTGGGCCGGGTGCTGGCTGACCGAATGGATTGCCTTTAGCCCCGGTATCAACGCTCTTTTGGGCTTGCACGAGCCTGAGCGGATCGCGGGCTTCATCTATCTCGGCACCGCGAAAGAGCACCCACAGGAGCGTATGCGCCCGGATATTGGTGACAAGATTACCCGTTGGTCGGCGCTCTAACACGGCGCTCTCAAACCAAAGCTTTGCCGAGACTCACCCGCTCTTCGATCGCATAGCCGAGCGATTGATAGAACTGAACCACTTGTGCATTCGATGCCCGAACTTGCAGGTTGAGTTTTGGACAGCCAATGGCTTTTAGGCCGGCCTCGGCGCGGTGCATGAGCTGCCCCGCAATCCCGCGCCGCCGGTAATCCTGATGCACAGCCAGTCGATGCACCCATCCGCGCACGCCATCAAAACCGGCCAAGATCGTGCCAATCACATGTTTGTCCGCACAGGCCACATAGAACAGATCCGGTTGGACGCTTTGTTTGCGGTCAATGACCGGATCCGTTTGGTTCCAGTCCGCGCCATCGGGGAAAATGCCCTGCCAAAGCGCTTGGATCTCGGCCCGATCGTCGGCGCGATAGGGACGGATCTCAATCGACCCACTCAGATCAGAGCGCGGATCAGCCAATGCCAAACAGCGCGTCGCTCTCCGCCAGCATGGCTTGCCCACCATGGGTGATGCTGGCGACCGCGCCGGGGGCGCTTGCAAGCGATGTTTCGGCAAAAAAGCCAGCCAGTGCGATCAGGCGCCCACGCATCGCGCCGCTATCGGTTCGGGCCTCGACGGCGCCTTTGGTGAGGTAATGCCCGCCAATCACATCGCCAGCGAGTGCCAAATATGCGGTTGCGCCCGCCAGAGCCACGTCTCGGTCCTCTCGCATTTTTTGCTTCATCCAGACCGTCGCGTCTGACAAAGCCGCATTTGCTGCCAACAATCGATCAGCGATTTGAACCAGATTGGGATCATTGGTTTCGCGCGCGTCGCGGGCGGTTTGCTCAATCTCATCCATCATATCGGTCATCGCGGCCCCATCGGCCATGGACAATTTGCGGCCCACCAAATCGATCGCTTGAATGCCATTTGTGCCTTCATAGATCGGCCCGATCCGCGCGTCGCGATAAAGTTGCGCGGCCAGAGTTTCGTTCATAAAGCCCATGCCGCCATGCACTTGCACGCCGAGGCTCGCCACTTCGACCCCCATATCGGTGGACCAGGCCTTGGCGATTGGGGTCAGCAGCTCTTCGCGCAGTCGCGCTTTTTCGCGCGCTTCTGGCGTTTCGGCGATCTCGGCCATATCGGCCGCGACCCCGCACGCAAAACAGATGGCCCGCGCGGCCATAACTTTGGAGCGCATCGTGGTAAGCATTCGCCGGACATCGGCATGGTGCAAGATCGGTGCGGCGCCAGAAATGCCTTCAACTTTGCCTTGCTTGCGCTCTTGCGCATAATCGAAGGCCGCCTGCCACGCTGCCTCGCCGACGGCCACGCCTTCTAGACCGACATTCAGGCGCGCTGAGTTCATCATCGTGAACATGCAGGCGAGCCCTTTATTTTCTTCGCCAATCAACCAGCCCGTCGCACCCTCATATTCCATGACGCAGGTCGGTGATGCGTGGATGCCGACTTTTTCTTCGAGCCCGATACACTTGACCCCATTCTGTTCACCCGGCGCGCCATCTGCGGTGAGGAGCCGTTTCGGAACGATGAACAAAGACACCCCGCGAGACCCTTCCGGTGCATCTGGAAGACGGGCGAGGACGAGGTGGATAATGTTCTCCGCCACATCATGGTCACCCCAGGTGATATAAATCTTCTGCCCGGTAATCGCATAAGATCCGTCCTCCTTGGGCACGGCTTTGGTTTTCAGCGCGCCAACATCGGAGCCTGCTTGCGGCTCTGTCAGGTTCATCGTGCCGGTCCACTCGCCGGACACAAGTTTCGGCAAATACATCGCTTTTTGATGATCCGTGCCATGCGCCAAAAGCGCTTCAATCGCGCCGAAGCTCAGCATCGGGCAAAGGCCAAACGCCATATTGGCGCCATGGAACATTTCCATCACCGCCATGCCAAGGACTTTTGGAAGGCCCATGCCGCCCCATTCTTCGGGCGCCGAGACGCCCATCCAGCCGCCCTCTTGGAAGGCCGCATAGGCTTCAGCAAAGCCCGGCGCCGACTTAACCCCGTCCGCCGTCAGAAGCGCGCCCGCCTTGTCGCCCGTTTGATTTAGCGGGGCCAGAACGTCGCGCGCCAATTTACCGGCTTCGTCTAGGATCGGCGCGATTAAGTCCGGATCATAGCTTTCAAAGGCGGGATGGCCTTCGAAACCGCTCAATCCAGCGAGATTGTTGAGCACGAAGGTCAGATCTTCGATCGGCGCTGTATATGTCATGGTCATGCGACTCCGGCATAAAAATTATGTCCCGACATTTCATATAACGCGGCTAGCAAATATGAAATCCCACGCTACCTTTTAGCGCAGCGTCAATCGATACACGAAACGGAGTTTCAAATGCGCAATCTCGCTATCGCCGCCGGTTTTCTTGCCTTCACATTGCCCGCCAATGCTGCGCCAACGCTCGAAGGCGTTGCAACCGGCTTGTATGAGTTGGAGAAAACTCACGCCTTCCTAACCTGGACGGTCCGGCACAATGGCATTTCCGGTTATACTGTGAATTTCACAGATTTCGATGCAGATTTAGCGTTTGACGCTGAAACGCCGACCAATTCGCAATTGAGTGTCAGCATCAATCCTTTGGCCCTGAACACCAATTATCCCGACGCCGCCAAGAAAGTGGAATGGGAAGATGAACTGTCGAATGATCCTCGCTTCTTGAACGCTGGTGAGTTTCCAGCCATTGAATTTGTCTCTACCGCGGTTGAGCAGACCGGTGAGTTTGAAGGCACTGTTACGGGTGATCTCACCTTTTTGGGCGTCACCAAACCGGTCACGCTGGACGTTTCTTATGGCGGTCTTGCGAACCCCCCATGGTTCGGACAGCGCGATGTGATCGGCTTTACTGCAACGACCAGCTTTAACCGGTCTGAATTTGGGCAAACCTCCATGGCTGGCGCGATTTCGGACGAAGTCGTGGTCGAATTCTCAGGCGAATTTTTGCAGGCTGAAGACTGATTGGGGTCGCAAAAACACGTCATAAGGACTCACACGATGACTTTTAGAACACTTTTCATTTCGAGCGCTGCCGCTCTGACTTTAGCAGCGTGCGGCGGCGACACGGACACCGCTGAGATCGAACCGGCCGAGACACCGCCTGTCGAAGCAGACGCCGCATCCGAGACGCTCCATCCCCTGCTCGCCGAGGTCGCTGCCGCGAATTATTCGCTCGAGAAAACCCACGCCTTCATGACCGTTGCCGTCGGTCATGGCGGCGGGATCTCGCAATATCGGATCAGCTTTACCGATTTTGACGCCGACCTTGCGTTTGATCCGGCCGATCCGGAAGCCTCTTCCATCACATTCACGATCAATCCGCTGGCGCTCGAAACCAATTATCCGGGCGACTATAAAGCCGGACACGCCGATAGCGGGTTCGAGACCTGGAACGAAGACGTGTCACGCAATGCGCGTTGGCTCAACGCGGACGCGTTTCCGCAGATCACGTTCGCCTCGACTTCAGCAACCAAGGCAAGCGATTTGAGCGGCACCGTGACGGGCGATCTAACGCTGCTCGGCGTCACCAAGCCGGTGACACTGGATGTGACCTATAATGGCGTTGCCAATCCACCTTGGTTTGGCGAGCGCGACGTGATCGGCTTTGATGCCAGCACCACGGTGCTGCGGTCCGATTTCGGCATGAGCGCTGGCATTCCGGCGATTGGTGACGAGGTCACCGTCACGTTCTCAGGCGAGTTTCTACAGGACGAAGGCTAGCCATGAGCGCGTCATCTGAGCGGTATACGGCGGTCGCGATCACCCTGCATTGGGCGATCGGGATCGCCATTCTGGGGATGATTTTCGGCGGTTGGTACATGACTGATCTGCCCGATGGCGCGCCGGGACAATATAATTTTTATCAGCTCCATAAGTCGCTTGGGATAACCATCCTCTTGCTCAGTGTCGCGCGCATTATCTGGCGGGTCATGAACCCGCCTCCGTCGCTGCCTGAAGATATGAAAGCTTGGGAGAAAACGGCCAGTCATGCGGTGCATTTGGGCTTTTATGGCCTGATGATCATCCTGCCTTTGACCGGCTGGTTGTACAGCTCTGTGAGCGTCAAAATGGACGTCCCAACCGTGCTTTATGGCGTCCTGTCCTGGCCCGATCTGCCGTTTGTCGACGGGCTGAAAACTGAAGCGGGCGCGGGGGCCGCCAATCGCGCGCACGGCTTGTTGGCCTGGCTCGCATTGGCGCTGCTCGCGCTGCATGTCGGCGGCGCGCTCAAGCATCAATTCGGGTCGGAAACCAGCGTGATCGGCCGCATGGCGCCGGGCCTGTTTGGTAAATCTGAAGGGTCCAAAGTGATCGGACGCGGCGCACTCACGGCTTTTGGCAGCGCGTTCGCGCTTTTGGTCCTGATCGCTGGCGCGACGCCTGTGCTCGGCAGTCTCTCCGGCGCGGGTCAGGCGGTCAGCGCCGATGCGCGTTTTCAACCCAATTGGACGATTGAGGCTGAAATGTCCTCGATCAAATTTTCTGGATTTCATGATGGCAATCCCTACTCTGGATCGTTCGAAAACTGGGACGCTGCGATTCAATTCGATCCCGAAGACCCAGGCGCCGGCGAAGTCCGCGTGACGGTTTCGACCGGCAGCGCCGTGGCAAGCCAAAAGCTCTATACAGACAGCTTGAAAGCCCCGGAATGGTTCAATATAGCGGCCTTCCCAACCGCCAGCGTCGATGTGTTCGACATTCAAGACACTGGCAATGACACTGGCACTGGCACTGGCACTGGCACTGGCACTTACACCTCCACAGCACGGCTGACTTTGAAAGAGCTTAGCGTTGAGGTGCCGTTCTCGTTCCAGCTTGTGCTGACGGGAGACACGGCCTCGATGACGGGTCAAGCAGTCTTCCAACGCACGCCATTGGATCTCGGCCAAGGCTCGGACCCGAACGCCGATTGGGTCTCTGAAGACGTAACCGTTGACGTCGTCGTCGAAGCGACCCGCGTCCCCTAAGCCCGGAAACGTTTTTTCAACGTTGCGGTTTCGCCGCCGCAGCCATATGAGCCCGGCATGGATGCGCGCATATTGTCTCTCACGGATCACGACCTCACCGTCGCGGCGAACGCTCTGCGGCAAGGCGGCTTGGTTGGGATGC
>JBCBYJ010000068.1:0-8493 GCA_039815905.1 Pseudomonadota bacterium
GTTTCATCGCTTCCGGCGCGCCCGCATAAATCGCCCCCTCGAATAAGAACCATAGACCGATACCGGCGAGGATGATTGTCAGCATGCTTGACCTATTATGGAAGACGCCCCGGCCTGCGCCGAGCGGACCGGGGCTGTCTGTTATGTATGGCGATTATCGCCGCGGGATTCCGTTCGCCCGCGCTTGGTTGATAAACTCGTCGCAGAGGCCGAGACTATCTGGGCCAACGACGATTTGAGTGCCAGCCGTGAACGAATTCTCACAGGCGATCAGGGCGCGCTGGAACCGGAAGAATTCTTCATCCTGTTCATACGCTTCGGCATAAATCTCATTTCGCTGCGCATCACCTTCACCGCGGATCTGTTCTGATTCGCGGCGCGCTTCAGCGAGCAGGACGGTGCGTTCACGCTCGGCTTCAGCGCGGACCAGCTTGGCCCGCTCATCGCCTTCGGCGCGAATTTGCTCGGCTTGCTGATTTCGGCTTGCCGCCATCCGGTCAAAGACGCGTTGAGACACGTCCGCCGGAAGGTCCACCCGCTTGATCCGCACATCGATAATATCGATGCCGCGTCCAGCAATTGAGTCGCTCAAATTCTCACGGATTTGATCCATGAGCTCAGAGCGCTGACCAGAGATAATCTCTTCCGGCAGCTGACTGCCCAAGGCGTTCCGGATCGCTGTATCGGTGAACCGAAGCAGCTGATTCTGAGCTTCGCGCTGCGTGCCCAAGCGTTGATAGAAGGCCAAGGGCTCGGCGATCCGCCAGCGCACAAAGGCGTCAACAATCAATTGCTCTTGGTTCGATGCGAACACTTCAATGTCCGGCACGTCCAGGCCGAGATTACGCTTGTCATAAGTGACCACGGATTGAACGAAAGGCAGCTTAAACTTAAGCCCCGCTTCGTCCGCGCCGGGCTCATTATAAGCCTGCACGGCCCGGCCAACTTGCAGCACCAAAGACTGCTGGCGCTGGTCGACGATAAAGAATGAATTCAACAGCGCGATGATCGCACCGATGATGACGACAATTCCGAGAATTCCAAACGGTTTCATGCTTAGTTTCCTCCGGTGCGGTTCACGCGGTCTAATGGCAGATAAGGCACAGCGCCTGAATCGCTATCCAGGATGAGCTTATCGGTGCGCGCGAGCACAGATTCCATCGTCTCAAGATACATCCGCTCCCGCGTCACACGTGGGGCTTTTCGATACTCAGTCAGGATCTGCTTAAAGCGATCGGCTTCACCGGTCGCGTCGGCAATCACGCGATCCCGATAGGCTTGGGCGTCTTGCAAGATCCGCTGCGCGTCACCGCGCGCCCGCGGGACAATTTCATTGGCGTACTGGTTTGCTTCTTGGACCAGGCGTTCGGCATCCTGACCAGCATTGATCACGTCAATAAAGTCAGCCCGAACCGGGGCCGGGGCCAAAGCTTCTTGGATTTCGACATTCTCGATTTGAACACCGGCATTATAGTCCGCCAACAGGGTCTGCAATTGATCCCGTACCGAATTCGCGATTTCGCCGCGACCGGTGGTCAGCACCGCATCCAGTGTGGATTTGCCAACAACCTCGCGCATCACGCTTTCCGCGGCCGCTTTGACCAGCGGCGTGCCATTATCGATGTTGAGGATAAACTCTTCAGGGTTTTCCCCATCATAGAACCAGAACACGCGAAACTGCACATCGACAATATTCTCGTCGCCCGTCAGCATCAGGCTCTCGCCCTGATTAATCCCGATTTGGGTATCTTGCTGGCGTTCAGACGGTAACAGCTCGTGCGTTTCTATGGGCGCCGGCAAATGCACATGGAAGCCCGGCGTGAAATTCTTCTGATACTGACCGAAGCGGAACACAGCGGCGCGCTCGCCTTCGTCGACCACGACAATGCCAGTTGCGAGCCATGCCACTAAAGCAACGACGCCGAGCAGGATGAACCCGCCTGGTCCAAGACTTGGGCCGCGTCCACCGCCTCCGCCACCACCACCGCGACCGCGTCGGGAAAAGCGTTCCTGCATTTTGCGCATTTGCTCTTCTATGTCAGAGCCGCCGCCTTGTCCGCCGCCGCTGCCGCCGGGTCGACCCCAAGGCGAACCGCCATTGCCATTGCCGCCAGAGCCGCCAGAGCCCCCACTGCCCCATGGTCCTCCATTCGCTTTGGGTGGCTCGTCGCCATTTCCACTATTATCGTTCCAGGGCATTGCCCCTCCTTCTGGTCACACCAGTCATCTGGCTTTTTGTACCTGTGATGCCTATTTGCGTTCGAACAGCCGCTTCATCAAGGACAAAGCCCATGTTTTGGGAGAAGAAAGATCAGAAAATACTGACCGAGGACTCCATTCGAACCGCTTTGGGCGCGCCTGCATGGCTCTTAGGGGTGCGGATCGACTCAGAAGGGTGCGTCACTTTGGTCATCGAAGCGGAGGCTGAGAACATGGAACGCGCGGAAGCTGTGCGAATCGAAGCCGAGGCGCGAGCGATGAGTCTAAAGGGCGTAACCGATGTCAAAACGGTGCTCACTGCTGAGCGTCGCGCCAGCCCGCCCCCCGCGCCGTCTGAGCCCGCCGCTGCGGTCTCGCCGCTTGCCACCCAGGCCAGCCCGCGGCGGGTTCGCAAAGGCGCGCGGCTCTCGGATGAGGCGCTCGGCCAAGGGGCGCCGCAACAAAGCGCTCAACTCGCCCCGATCCCGGGCATCTCGCGCATCCTTGTGGTCGCCAGCGCCAAAGGCGGGGTCGGCAAATCGACCGTCGCGGTCAATCTCGCCGCGAGCTTTGCCAAACAGGGTTTGCGCGTGGGATTGCTGGATGCCGATATTTATGGCCCCTCGATTCCGACCATGCTGGGCGTAAGTGAGGATAGCCCAGAAACCAATGCTGCGGGCAAACTTGTGCCGATCCGGGCGCATGGCATTGAAACGCTGTCGATCGGTTATCTCACCGATCCTGATGCGCCAATGATCTGGCGCGGCCCGATTGTGCAATCCGCGATCACGCAAATGCTCAATGATGCCGCCTGGGGCCGCGCAGAAGACCCCCTGGACCTGCTCATCATCGATACACCGCCTGGAACCGGCGAAGCGCAGCTGACGCTGGCGCAACGCGTGCCGGTCACTGCCGCTGTGCTCGTCACAACGCCGCAAGAGGTGGCGCTGGCTGACGTTAGACGCGGCGCGGCGATGTTTGCCAAAACCCATATTCCGGTCCTCGGCATTATTGAGACGATGAGCTGGTTTGATGATCCCAATGGTCAACGCCATCACTTAATGGGCGAAGGCGGCGGCGCGCGCATGGCGACAAGCCTTGGTCTGCCCTTGATCGCGCAAATCCCGATGATCCAAGCCATTCGAGAGGCGGGCGATCAAGGACGGCCATTTGCACTCGCCGATGACGACCATCCGACCCTATTCACAGACATCGCGCGCGACGTTGCGCTGAGCCTTGATGCGCTCGAAACCAAACCGGCGCCGAAAATCATCTTCGAAGATTAAGCCACAATTCGATCAAATTTGATCATTCGCCTGAACATGGATTTCGGACTTTTCCTGTAGGACTCGTTACAGGGAACCGGATAATGCTGAGCACTTCATCTCGCGTACATACATTTGTCTATGCCGTACTGCTATCTGTGGTGCTGATTTGTACGACTGTGCATTTCACGTCGATCATTACCCCCTATTTGGAAGTCCGGACCAGCAATATCGCCATCATGACATCGGCGATCGCGTCATGCATTTTGGCGCCGCCCGCATCGATCTTGATGGCGCTCTATTCAAGCAAGCTGATAAGTATCCAAGAGCAATTGCACGAATTGGCGACAACAGATCCTTTGACCGGGCTGTTGAACCGCCGCGCCTTTGCCGATCGCTATGAGCGCGAGTCGGCGCGGTATGACCGCACCAATCGCCCGATCTCTCTGTTATTGATCGACTTAGATTATTTCAAACTGATCAATGATCGGCATGGTCATGCTGGCGGCGATGAGGCGCTCAGAGCGCTGGCCCAGCTGCTGAAAACCGCGTGCCGGTTCGGGACCGATGATATCGCCCGCTGGGGCGGCGAAGAGTTTACATTGCTTTTGTCTGATACCGGTCATCAATCGGCGTTGCGCGTCGGCGAACGTTTGCGCCGTCAGATTGAAACCCTGCAGATCAATTTTGGCGAAAAATCGATCCATCTCGAGGCCAGTATCGGGGTGATTGTTTGCCGCAAACGCGAAACGCTTGAACAAGCGATGCAGCGCGCAGATCTGTGTCTGCGGCAAGCCAAGGCGCAAGGTCGAAATCGGATCACGATCTTCCCCGAAGAGCTTCCGGTCAGTACCGATTCTTCTTCAGTCGCTTAGCTCTCTAATCGCGCTTCTAAGCCTTTCAGGAAGGCTGTCGCGATCCGTCTTTGCGCATTCATTTGCTCGCGGAAGGTCAGCGACAGGACCGGCATACAGGTCTTGTTGACATCAACCACATAGATCCGGCCATTGGTCTTGTCGCGCATCACATCAACTGCGCCGAAATCGAGCCCCATCTTGTCACAGAACACGACCAATTGCTCAATCTCAGTGGCTGAGAAAACCTGTTCCGGGGTGCGCAAATCGACCCGCAAATATTCGGTTCCAAACCGCACCGCGGTGTCTTTAAACTTGTGATAGACCACCGGGATTTCGCCAAACACATAGGCAATCCTCAAGTCTTCGCAAATGCCCGGCGTGTTGGTGGTATCGACCAGACGCTGATAAACAAATTCGGGAACGATTTGATCTTCGCGCAAGGGAAAACGGATCTTTACACCATCATGCGCGCCGTTCTGATTGGACTTGCGAATGCCCTCGCCGTCATAAGTCAGCGGGTCGATGGAAATGGCATAGCCGAACACTTGCTCAAACACCACGCCGACACGGGTTTTGGTGACGTCGCTGATGCGATGATTGATTTTCACCATTTGTGAGGGCAGCGTATCGGGATCAAACGCGTTGATGGTTGAATCTTCAAACACGAAGACGCTGTCTGCCCGGGTCGCATCGGCCGTCGAGCGCAAACCGGCAATCTGATTGGCAAACCAGATATTGTACCAAAAAGCCGGCATATGCGGGACAAAAGCAATCGTCCCGAGGGGGCGTTTAAAGGTCAGGAAGCGGAACAGCTTGACCCCAAACAAGTACAAATAGACTCGCAAAACGGCGATGATGCTGCCGAAGAGTTTGCGATCAATCGGGATCTGCTGACCCGTCTGCCGGACATAGAGGACGCCATCGCGCACATGGATGCCTTTGAAATAATTCAGCGTCCGCTTGAAATGCGAGGGCTGAGCTTTGTTCGGCGTCATTTGCGCAGAGTCAGACTTTTTTTCTGAAAAGGAAAGCCCGTTCAGCATTCGTCATCATCCTCATAAGCTCTTTCGACGCCCGTCATCTCAATGAGCTCGCGCGCATGATTGATTGCGTCCATATCCATTCATTGTCCGGTCGTATACTAGACAATGTTGGGAATCTGCTCACAAAAATCGGACAGCGCCTCAATTTCCCGTGTGCTAAACCTACGGGCGGTTTGATCGCGACAGATTGTAACGTTTAGTCCGGCAGCGGGGCTGTGCCCCAGACCTTAGACCGGTAAAAGCAAGAGATCGGACCTTTTCATGGCAAACGCCAACTCCCTCGACGCCGCGATCAATGCGCTTGTGCAACCGATCACAGACGCCGTTTCGAGTTTCATTTTCTATTCAGTGCCGATCGCCGGGGCTGATGTGCCGCTGATTATCTGCTGGTTGATTTTCGCCGCCTGCTTTTTCACGCTCTATCTCGGCTTCATCAATGTTCGCGGATTCGGGCACGCCATTGATCTGGTGCGCGGCAAGCATTACCGCGCCGAACATGATGGCGAGATTTCGCCCTTTCAGGCGCTCACCGCCGCTGTCTCTGGGACGGTTGGCATCGGGAATATAGCCGGTGTGGCGATCACCGTTTCAATCGGCGGACCTGGTTCAATTCTGTGGCTGATCATTGCCGGATTGGTCGGCATGACAACCAAATTTGTCGAATGCACGCTCGGTGTGAAGTACCGACAAATCAATGCGGACGGATCGGTTTCGGGCGGGCCAATGTATTATTTGAGCGCTGGACTGGCCAAGCGCGGCTGGCCTTCAATCGGGAAATTCCTCGGCCTGTTTTACGCGATTAGCATCGTCATTGGCTGCCTCGGCATTGGCAACATGTTTCAGTCAAACCAGTCTTATGTCCAATTGCTCGAAGTCACGGGCGGCGCAGAGGGGCCCTTAGAAGGCTATGGCTGGTTGGTCGGGCTCGTGATCGCTGCTTTGGTGGCTTTGATCATTCTTGGTGGCATTCGATCGATCGCCCGTGTGACCTCAAGATTGGTCCCCTTTATGGTCCTCACCTATATTGTCGGCGCGGTGGTCGTGATCGCGCTGAATGCGACGCAATTGCCAGCGGCGCTTTCAGCCATCGTGGTCGGCGCGTTTACCCCGCAAGGGGCCGCCGGCGGGGCCATTGGTGCGATGATTATCGGCTTTCAACGTGCGGCATTTTCGAATGA
The DNA here is from genome assembly GCA_039815905.1 of Pseudomonadota bacterium. Classification (GTDB taxonomy): domain Bacteria; phylum Pseudomonadota; class Alphaproteobacteria; order Caulobacterales; family Hyphomonadaceae; genus Henriciella. Next base: position 6,543 of record JBCBYJ010000068.1, read on the forward strand.
AGCTGGAATCGGCTCGGCAGCCATCGCGCATTCCGCCGTATCAACCAATAATCCGCTGACAGAAGGCTTTGTCGCCCTCTTAGAACCGTTCATCGATACGGTGGTGATCTGCACCCTGACCGGATTGGTTTTGGTCACCACCCTGCCGCCGGAAATGTTACGCGGCGAAGGGATGCAAGGTATCGAGCTGACATCTGCAGCCTTCCAAAGTCAAATCTCGTGGGCGCCGATGCCGCTATCTGTGGCAGCGCTTCTCTTTGCGTTCTCCACCATGCTCGCCTGGGCCTATTATGGCACCAAAGCCTGGACCTATATTTTTGGCGAAGGGCGGCGCAAAGAGCAGATTTTCAGCTTGATATTTTGCATCTTTATCGTCATCGGCGCGGCGATAAAATTGGACGCTATTTTAGATTTTGCCGACGCGATGGTGTTCGTCATGGCGATCCCGAACCTGATCGGGCTCTACATCATGGCGCCAGAGGTCAAACGCGATTTGAAAGCCTATCTCGAGGCCCGCAAAAATGAACCGGTCGAGCCAGCCGCGCCCGTCGGCTAAGCCTCGATGCCCAAGTCTAGCTCTTCAGGGTTGAACAGTTTCATGCTGGCGAGATCAGCATTGATCGCATCTTGGGCCTGACGCAATTGCGCCCCGAACCGATCATAAGCGTCCGCCACCCGCATCGCCGATGAAAAGAAGATCAGCGTCATACAGCCGACGAGCTCATCCTTACGATGCAGCGACACCGCGATGCTAGACGTTTTGCCCGGATCCTTCGTGTGCGGGTTCTTAATGAAAGTCGCATAGCCTAAGTCGCGAATATTCTGGAAATAGCGATCCGGGTCGTTTTGGATCAATCGCGCCTCGGGATTTGACACTGGATCAAACTCAATCTGACCGAGCAAGTCATTGCGCTGCGCCAGAGGCAAGCTCGCCAAATAGACCAGCCCACTGGCACTCGACAAAAGCGGCATCGTGTAACCGGGTGGATACTCTGAAAACGTCATCGTCGTCAGCGCATGGGTGGAGTCTTGAATCACCATATTGCGCCCGACCCGCGATGACAGCGAGATCGGCCAACTGGTCACTTGCGTCAATTGCTCGATATGGCGCCGCGCAATCGCGATCAGGCGTGAGCGGGCATGATAGCCGCAGCTTAGAGACTGCGCCAAAGCCGTCGGGCGGTAAAATTTACGAGACGTCTCGCGCTCAATCACACCTTCGGTGAGCAGCGTATTCACCACCCGACACGTGGTTGGATATGGCAATCCGACTAAGTTCGAGATTTGGGTCATGTTCAATGCCCCAAACCGATTAATCGCTTGCATGACATGGATCGCCCGGGCGATCGATCGGATCGGTTTTTCAGACGATTGCGGAGGACTATCAAACACGTGAGCACACCTAATACGAGCGCTTAAACTAAGTTACTCGATTTAAGATGGCACCGTGACGCGATTTAGCAAGCAAATATTGCGGTATTTCAAAGGCTTTGCGCAGACTTTGGATGCCCCCTTGGCGGCGCGCGCCCCGGCTAGGTGTTTGAGCCGACCAATCGAATCCGCCGACCGGGCGACAGATTTTGCGCCGCAGCGACAATCGCATCGGCATCTATCATGAAGTGGCGATACAGGTCATCAACGGTTCCGGTTTGGCCAAAATGCTCTACCCCGAGCGGCGCGGTCGGGTGACCTTTGACGCTGCCAATCCAAGCCAGTGTGGCGGGGTGGCCGTCCGTGACCGTGATCAGAACCGCATCCCGCGGCACCTGCGCCAAGAGCCGTTCAATCTGGCTTGTCGCATCGGCATGACCGCGCACCCGCGCCCGGCGCGCCGCCGCCCAGCCCGAGTTTAATCGATCGGCACTCGTCACAGCGAGCACCCCAATATCGCGTCGATCATTTCCGATCCGGCCCGCTGCCTCAATCGCTTCGGGCGCGACACATCCTTGAT
>JBCBYJ010000069.1:0-8400 GCA_039815905.1 Pseudomonadota bacterium
GTTCATTCCGAGCCTTGCGGTCTTGCTGTTTGGTCTCGCGATTACGGCGCGCGATGGTTTTGTATTGGTCTTAGCAGGCGGCGCCTTTGCCGGCGCGTGTTACCTGTTGATGCGAGTCTGGGCGGTGCTCCCTTTCGTTTAGGGGCTTGATTTTAACGCCTTTCAGCGCGACATCCCCCTCATGGCCGACTTATATCATAACCGCGTTCTCGAACTTGCTGCTGACATCCCGAATGTCGGTGCGCTGGCCGATGCGCAGGGCTCGGCCACAAAAGTGTCTCGGATTTGCGGCTCTACTGTGCGCGTTGACGTAAAGCTCGCCGAGGATAGCGATACGGTGGCCGCGATTGCGGTTGATCCGAAAGCCTGCGCGCTCGGCCAAGCCGCGACCGCGATTCTCGCCGAACATGCGGTCGGCTCCAGCTATGATGAGCTGGTGCAGGTGCGCGATCAATTGCGCGCCATGCTGAAAGAGGCTGGGGCGCCGCCAACAGGTCGGTTTTGGGAGCTACGCCATTTACAAGGCGTGCGCGATTATCCGCCGCGCCATGCCTCTACGATGTTGGCCTTTGAGGCGATCCTGGAGGCGATAGAGACCGCACGAACCAGTCGGGCTGCGGCAGCTGACGCGCTGCCCGCGGCCTAACTCAGAGCTTAAAAGGGGCAGACGCCCTAGTCGCCTGAGGTCAATGCGTTTAAACCTGTTTCCAAGCTAATTCTCGGGACTTCCCTCTAATGTCGAGCCTTCGCCGTTCCATCGCGTATGGATTGCTCAAAGCGTATAAGCTGACTCTCTCTCCGATCTTAATGATGTTTGGAGTGCGCTGTCGGCATGAACCGACCTGCAGTCAGTATGGCGCTGAGAGTCTCGCTCGACACGGTTTCTGGAAAGGCAGTTGGATGGCGCTTGCGCGAATCCAGCGCTGCCGGCCCGGTGGATCGAAAGGCTATGACCCGGTGCCTTTGGAAACGAAATCTGTACCCTTTTGGGCTCCATGGCGGCACGGGGATTGGGCTTTGACAGAACGCCCATTTCCTGATCATGGGCCAGACAAGACATGAAAAGACTAAGACGATGATTAAAGTCACGCTTCCAGATGGCGCGGTCCGAGACTATGAGGACGGTGCCAGCCCGTATGATGTGGCGGTGAGCATATCAAACTCTCTCGCCAAAAAAGCCCTCGCGGCGAAAGTCGACGGTGAATTATATGACCTGACACGTCCGCTAGGCGGCGATGTTGAATTGGCGCTGATCACAGCCAAAGACCCGGAAGGGCTTGAGCTAATCCGGCACGATGCGGCGCACGTTTTGGCGCAAGCGGTGCAAGCGCTTTATCCGGATGCACAGGTCACTATTGGACCGGTCATCGATGACGGATTCTATTATGATTTCGCCCGCGAAACGCCCTTCTCTTCCGAAGACTTCGAGAAGATCGAACAGAAAATGGCGGAGATTATCGACGCCGATTATCCAATCATTCGCGAGGTTTGGGACAAGGACCAAGCGATCGAGACGTTCAAGTCGATTGGCGAAGCTTACAAAGCGCAGATCATTGATGACATCATCCCGCCGGGTGAGCCGATCACGGTCTATAAGCAAGGCGATTGGTTCGACCTTTGCCGCGGTCCGCACTTGCCGAGCACGGGGAAGATTCCAAAAGCCTTCAAACTGATGAAACTGGCCGGCGCGTATTGGCGCGGTGACAGTCAGAATGAAATGCTGCAGCGCCTGTACGGCACGGCTTGGACGACCGAAAAAGAGCTCAAAGCGCACTTGCATCGTTTGGAAGAAGCCGAAAAGCGCGATCACCGCAAACTCGCGACGCAACTCGATCTGTTCCACTTAGATGGTGAAGCGGCGGCAGGCTCTGTGTTTTGGCATCCACGCGGCTACCAGATCTGGTTGCAGGTCGAGGCTTATATTCGCCGCCGGCTCGCTGCCGAAGGCTATGACGAGATCAAAACGCCGCAATTAATGGACGCCGCGCAATGGGAGAAATCTGGCCATTGGGGCAAGTTCCGCGAGAATATGTTTGTCGTCCCGGACTTCGTGCCGGACGGGGATGGCGAAGTCGTCGTTCCCGCGGATAGCAAACTCATGGCGATCAAGCCGATGAACTGCCCGGCACATGTCGAGGTGTTTAAGTCGGGGCAAAAATCCTATCGCGATCTGCCTTTGCGCTTGGCTGAGTTTGGCTGTTGTCACCGCAACGAACCGCATGGCGCATTGCACGGCATAATGCGCGTGCGTCAGTTCACGCAGGATGACGCGCATATATTCTGCACAGAAGGTCAGATCATCTCGGAGACAGAGCGGTTTTGTGAGCTTCTGCAAAGCGTCTATGATGATTTTGGCTTTGCCGATGTCGCTGTGAAACTCTCGACGCGGCCGGATGTCAGGGCCGGATCAGATGAGATCTGGGACCGCGCGGAGGCGGATCTGGAAGAAGCGATCAAGCATACAGGCCTGCCATATGAGATTATGCCCGGCGAGGGCGCGTTTTACGGGCCCAAGCTGGAGTTTCAACTGACGGACGCGATCGGTCGGGTCTGGCAATGCGGGACGCTGCAGCTCGATTTCGTCCTGCCCGAACGTCTGGGCGCCGAATATGTCACCGAAAGCGGCGATAAAGCCCGGCCGGTCATGCTGCACCGAGCCATTCTCGGATCGATGGAACGGTTCTTGGGAATTTTGATCGAAGAATTCTCAGGGGCGTTTCCGCTCTGGCTGGCCCCTGTGCAAGTTGTGGTCGCGACGATCTCCGAAAGCTCTGACGCCTATGCCGAAGAGGTTGCGGCCCATTTGCGCGCGGCGGGATTGCGCGTCGAGACGGATCTGCGATCTGAAAAGATCAATTACAAAGTCCGCGAGCACTCGCTGCAAAAAGTGCCAGTCATCGCTGTCGTTGGGGCGCGCGAAGCCGAAGAGCGCAAACTCGCTTTGCGTCGCTTCGGGTCAAAAGCACAGGACATCGTGACGCTCGATGAAGGGACGGCTATGCTACGCCGAGAGGCCTTAGCGCCAGACTTGAAGCGAGATGAGACGGAATAAATGACCCTTGGCCCGAGAACCTTTGCGCCCCTGTTTGCGGCGTTCATGGTTCTCTGGCCGATCATCGGCTATATGGGCGCGCAAGGCTATACCGGGGCGGTGGCGCTTACCGCTCTGCTCGGCTTGGCTTATGTCCGGGTCAGCGGGATTCGCGTCTACGCGATCGCTTGCATTCTGTTCGTTTTATGGGTTGTCGCGGCCGGGACATGGGCCCCGGTCTCAAAAGACTTGATCACGGGAGATCTGCTCACCGGATCATTCTCGATGGATATGCCCGGCATTCGCTTTGCCCTGACCGCGCTGGCCGGGCTGGGCACATTGGTGGCCATTTGGGCCATTGCGACGCGCTCCAGCCGGATCAGTTTGGGCGTGATCGTCGGTGCGGGGATGGTGCAGTTTGTCAGCGTCATCGTCACGGCATTGTTTATGCCGCAAATTCTCAATCTGCTCGCCCCGATCAGCGACCCGGTTGGCGAGATGCCGCAAAATCTGTTGCGCAATGCCAATTCTTTCGCCTTGCTGATGCCGTTCTTGTTGGCCTGGATGTGGCATGAACGCAGCGGCGATTATTGGCGCCTATTTGCCGTCGGCATGGTGCTCTTGGCCTTTGCAGCGTTTGGGCAAACCGGCACTCAGACGGCCATGGTTGGCACTGGTGTCATGCTGCTTTGCATGGGAGTCGTGAAACTCGCCCCCAAAAATGGGTTTCGTATCATTTTCTCGACGCTGGCGCTCTATATCGCGACAGCACCGCTTTTGATCGGGGTCGGCATTCAATGGCTCAAGATCAGTGGGGTGGCGCTGCCAGAATCCTTTTTCTCACGGCTGTATTGCTGGGAATATGTTCGCGCGAAAATCGCAGACGCGCCGCTCTTCGGGCATGGGCCAGAAGCCTCGCATATGTGGAAAGACTCATTTGCCGACCATCCAGAATGGTTGGCGGATGCGACGGTGCGATATGGCGACGCGATCAGCTGGGATGTCTATCATATCGTGCCCATCCATCCGCATAATATGCCCTTACAAGTCTGGGCCGAAACCGGGATGATCGGTGCCTCATTGGCGGCGATCTTTGTCTTATTCCTCGGGTGGCGTTTGAAAGCGCCGCAAGACTGGCCGCCGACTGCGCGCTATGCGGCGGCAGGCTTGATCGGGATTTGTTTTGCCTTGAGCAGCTTCTCACTGAGCATGTGGAATGAAGCCTATTGGGCGAGTGTTGCCCTCGCCGCGGGGGTTATTCTCCTGCAGGCGCGTCACAAGAATGGCGGGCACAGGTGAGCCGGCCCACGGTTTCTGCGATTATTGTTAGCTTTCACACCGGACCTCGGCTGAAAGAGTGTCTCTATAGTCTTTTGAGCGATCCGGATGTCGACGAAATTGTCATTATCGATAATGGCAATCCCGATGACATGACGACCTGGCTCTCCCAGTTTGCGCGCCAGCACAGCGCAGTTCGCTTGATTGTCGGACATGGAAATGTCGGGTTCGGGGCTGGGATTAATCGCGGAGTAGCCATCGCCAAGGGCCCGCATCTTCTCATCCTCAATCCGGATGCGGCGCTGCGTTGGAACTCGCTGCCGGGCATGCAAGCGGTGGCCGAAACGTGTCCAACCCCTTGGATCATTGGCGGCAAGATTTACGACCTGTATGGCCGCGAAGAGCGCGGCGCGCGGCGCAAAAAGCTGACCCTTTGGCGCGCGGTGACAAGCTTTGTCGGCTGGAATACTTGGACTTTAGAACACCGCCCGCCGCCCGAGGGTCCGGTTGACATGCCGGTGATTTCAGGGGCGTTTTTTCTGACTTCGACAGCCAGCATGGCGACGCTTGGCGGCTTCGATGAAGCCTATTTTCTACATGTTGAGGATGTTGATCTGTGCCGGCGTTGCGGCGAACAGGGCGGGCGCGTGATCTATGACCCGCGAGCCGGCGCCTTGCATTATGGGTCAACGTCGGGCGCGCCGAGCGCCGTGGTGCAGAGGCATAAAGCCGACGGGCTGGCCTATTATTTTCGAAAATTTGCCCATGGCCCACTGGAAAAACTTATCGTCGCGAGCGTTTTGCCATTGATGCGGCTCGGTCTGGCGCTCACTCGTCGCTAGGCTGGCTGCTGGAATTGCGTTCTACAATGCTCAGCACATTCGGCGTGAAGTCTTGGAAATCATAATCTGTGATCCGAAACGCCCAGCCTTCCGCCTTTTCATTGATCGCCTGAGCCCGGCGGGCGCCTTCGCCCGCTTCGACCGCGCGAAGGGTCACCCAAAGCCCGGTTGGTTCTTGAAAGGCGAGCAAGTCTACTTCTAGCCCATCAAACGTCTCGCTAATGTGACGGGCAATTGGCGCACTGGTCAGGTCTTCTGCGGGTTTGACATCTGATGGCGCGAGCCGGGTAACCGCAAGCGCCGTCGTAGACGCAGCCAAGCGTGAGATCAGCGTATCCGTCTGATGTGGTGGGGCGGGCCGGAAACTGCGCGTATCGCCGCCTTCGGCCCGGCGCAGGTAAAGCGACCGATTGTTAGAGTCCGTAATGCGAACGGAGCGTATCGCGGAGGGGTCGATGTCAATTATGCCAAGGTCCAACCAGCCGCGCCGATTATAGAAAGGCGGTAGAGTGCCTTGCGTGCGAAAGGTCTGGTCCTGATCTGGTGCGCGGACATAAAGCGTATCATTTTTGCGTCCAATAAGTAGACTTTGGGAAAGGGCGCCATCGCTGCCAAACACTTCGATCAAGGCCCCATTTCCGCCTTGCAGAGGATCGCCTAGTCCGACTCGGTCATGCTTATAGGGGTCATCGGTGCGTTTCTCATCGAAACTGAGCGTCTCTAAACCGCTCGCCAATTCGGACAGGCGCTGCGGACGGATTGGATACCCGCCCGTCTCTTCCATGACCCAGCCCGAGGCGGTGCGTGCCAGCGTGTAAGCTTCGTCAGACAAGGTAAAGCGGATCCGCTGCGCATCGGTGCGGGCCTCGCTAAATCCAGGAAGAACCGGCGCGCCCATGCGGGCGTGAGCGCCATTGTCTGAAGGGCCTGTGAGATAGGTCAGACCGAGTATGACCCAGAGTCCAACCGCAATCATGGCGAGCGCTAGGATTTGCTTGCGCCGGATCTGAGCATGCGAACCGCTCATGACGGCGCCGCCCGTCGACTGCGGAAGAAAAGCAGCAAGCCGAGCAGCCCAATCAGGGCAGGACCACCGAGTATCGTAAAGAGACGCAGCCTCAGCTCGAGCTGATCAATATCGCGGCGAAAATCGCGCTCGATTTGACGCAATCGGCTGCGGGTGGAGACGATCTCTTCGCGCAGACGCGCCAGTTCTGCGCGTTCTGCTTCGCTGAGCTCGGCGCTGACATCGCCATCGAAGAAGCCGCCGGTCGCGCCAACCGTCTGCAATTCTTCAAGTCGCTCCTGAGAATTGGCGAGCCGCGATTCGAGCCGCGCCTGCTCATTAAAGAATTGCGATTGTGCGGCCTCGCGCATCCGATCAACCGTTTCCATTGGCCGCCGCCCCGGCGCGCGTGCGCGCAAGCTCATCAATTCAGAACTCCCAGACATGCTGTCCAAGACATTGAGAATAAAGGCCGCATTGTCCGCAAAGGGCACACCGGTTTGTAGATTAAGGTATAAGCCGTCATCCAGCATATCGGCGTCGGCCAAGATGACGATGTCGGCATCCACGGCGCTGGTGCTCATATGCGGCGGCGCTTCTGCAGCGGCGGCGCGCGCGAGTTCTGCGTAAATCGGATCCTCTGGCAGGTCCGGACGCGGCGCGCCATCAGAAAACGCTGAAACCAACGGCCCGGTGAGACGCACCGCTAAAGGCGCTGATCCGGTATCTTTGGCTTGATACAGTGCGACAGCGTCGCCGGCAGAGAGATCAATCGCGGCGCGGTCTGGTGGAATATCGCTGGGCGCAGGCCCGGTGCGCATCAAAATCTCACGCGTGCCTGGCGCGCCATCATTAAGCAGGAGACGGCCCGGCGCGCCCAGATTGATCGTGCGCGTTATATCGGCCGTCGCGAGATTGGTTCGCGACATTAGCGAGGGCGGGATCGCTAAGAAAAGCGGGTGCTGCAGAATGGTCGTGCGACCGTCTCCGGCGTCGGCTTCGATCGACAGGGCCGTCTCTGTGTCGGCGACAGCAGCCTCGGCCAAGCGCACGCCCCAAGCCGCCGCGAACGTGTCGAGATCAGACCGTATCTGGCGATTGGTCATATTAAACGGGCCGGTGCCTTGCGCGGTTTTCGCGGCCGGGTCCAAGAGGATCAGCGCCCGGCCGGTGCGCAGGATAAACTGATCAATCTGCCAGAGCTGCCAGTCTGTAAATTCAGGCGGATGGACCAGCATCAGCACATCAAGCTCAGGCGGCAGATCAACAAAATTCTCTTCGATCAAGTCAACGATGAACGTCTTGCCCATTTCGCGGCGAATGGCATAGCCGGCCTCGTCGGTCAGCGCGTTCATGCCCGGCAGGGTCGAGATCAACCCGATCCGTGCCGGTTCTGGACGGTCGAGTCGCGCCACCATGCGGGTAATGTCATATTCGAGCCGGGTCTCTTGTTCCGGTGCCAAGAATGGGATGACGCGTTCATCGTCGACAGCGTTGCGCCCGATTAAACCAAAATAAAGCGGGTCGCCGCCATTCGTGTCGACGGCAACGAGGCCAGCGGCAAGGGCTTCATCTTCCGCTTCTGAGAACGGGGCTGGGTCTATTTCCCGAACTCGGATTTGACCTTTGCCGAGGGTTTGATAGGCGTCCAGCAATTCGCGCACCCGTACAGCATAGGCCCGCACCGCCGGAAAGTCCTGGCCGACGCTTCGCGTATAGACAAAGGTCAGATCAATCGGTTCCGCGAGCTCCGTCAGTGTCACTTTGGTGCCGTTAGAGAGCGTATAGAGCCGGTTTTCGGTAAAGTCCGCGCGCGCGCCTGACACCCAAGCTTGCGCCAAGAGATTGGCCGCTGCAAAGATCGCGATCAAAAGCAGGCTGGCCAGTAGCAGATAGCGCCGCGGGGTCATTGTGCGCCGCCCCGTCTATGACCGACAAATAGCGTGTTGAGCGCCACGCAAAGCGCCATGAAGCCGAAAAAGAAAGCCAGACCGCGCAGCTCCAAGACGCCGCGCTGGGCGGTTTCGAAATGCGTCAGGAACGAGAATTGCGCGATCGCGTCGCCTGCCTCGGCGCCGAGCCAGGTCGAAATCGCGCCGGACACCAGCGGCCACCCGGCGGCGGTGAAAATGAAGGCGACGAGCACGCCGAGGACAAAGGCGAGCACGGCACTGCGCGTCAGGGCCGACACCGCCGCACCGATGGCGAGATACGCCCCGGACATTAAAAAGCTCACCCCATAG
>JBCBYJ010000006.1:0-24147 GCA_039815905.1 Pseudomonadota bacterium
CTTCATCCAATGCCATGATGGGAGAAATGCCGCGTTCCTTTAACAATGAGACGCCAGCCGCGGCGCCGGAGCCAGACACTTCTTCATCATGTCCGAGCATGAGGTATACGGTTCGCTTGGGCTGGAAGCCTTCGCGTGCCAGAGCGTCCAACGCTTCGAGCAAGCCGATCATTGAGCCTTTATCGTCAATCGTGCCGCGGCCATAGACATAGCCGTCCTGGATCGCGCCGGAAAAGGGCGGCGCATCCCAGTCGCTTTCAGTGCCAATATTGACCGGCACCACGTCTTGGTGCGCCATTAAAAGCAGCGGGTCGAGTGTCGCATCGCTGCCCTGCCATGTGAAGAGCAGGCTCAACCCGGCAGGAATGGTTTCTTTGACCGCGGCGCGATGAAAAGCGGGATAAGTGTCCGCCATCCAAGCCTGCATGTTCAGCCATGGCCCTTCTTGTCCGACGCGCGGATCGCCCGGCGCGACGGTGATGGTTCGAAATTGAATCGCTTCGCTCAGGCGCTTAGCGGCGAGATTTGCATCAAAGTCGGGCGCTTCCGGAAGTGTGATCTCGCGCACATCTTGCGGCGTGCCGCCATAGGTGAAGGTGCGCACCAGAATGATCCCGACCAGCACGATGAACAGCGACAAAGTCCCAAATAATATGCGTTTGATCATGCGAAGAGCCTCCCAATTCTTCTAAGTCTTAGCAATGCGCCTCGAACGGCAACACGTTTCCGTCAGCCCGCGCGAGGGCGGTCACCATTGATCGTGGCGCGGCGCATGTGTCGTCTTTGTCCTGGATAATCATTCAGCGCGTAATGCCAGCAGCAGCGATTGTCCCAAAATGCGACCGCGCCCTGGCTCCATCTGAAACGGCAAGTAAAGCGTTCATCGCGCGAATGCTCAAACAAGAAATTAAGCAGGGGCCGGCTCTCGCGTTTGGTCATACCGGCAAATCTCAGCGTGAAGGCTGGGTTGATGTAGAGCCCTTTGCGTGCAGTTTCGGGATGCGCACGGACCACGGGATGTACAAACTCCGGCGCATCAGAGGCGGTCTCTGATTGCATGGATTGGCGATCCTGTGCGGAATGGCCCTTGGCGCTATATTCCCGGCTTGCTGAGTGGATCGCGCTCAAGCCGCCCAGCATCTCTTTCATGCCGTCGGACAGGGCTTCATAGGCGGCGATTTGATTGGCAAATAATGTGTCCCCGCCAAAGGCCGGAACCTCTAGAGCATACAAGATGGACCCAAGCGCCGGCTGTTCTAGGAAAGACATATCCGAGTGCCACCCACCGCCAAAATTCAACGTATCGTCGGGTTCTTTGATGATGTCCAATAGCTCCGGATGTCCGTCCATGCCTTTGACATAGGGATGGACATTCAGGGTGCCGAACCGGCGCGCAAATCGCTTGTGCTGATCGGGCATTAAGCTCGGCTGATCGCGGAAAAAGATAACGTGATAATCCAAAAAGGCTTGGTGGATCTCATCGAAGGCCGCATTGCTCAGGTCGGCGGCGAGATCCACACCCGAAATCTCAGCGCCAAGCGCGCCAGCAATCGGGACAATTTCGAGCGTAGCAGCCATGACCGGCAGTCTACGCTCGATCTGGTCAGAGTCTATCTATTCCGCCGCGTCGCTCGGAAACAGGCGGTCATAGAGATACGTAAATTCGAGCGCCGAGCGTTTGGCGCGCTCTTTCTGGTTGGCGGCAGCCGAATGTCCGCCATCGATGTTCTCATAATAGAGGAAGGGCTTTCCGGCCTCTTCGAACAGTTTCGCCATCTTGCGTGCATGGGCCGGGTGGACCCGGTCATCCTTGGTCGAGGTGACGAAGAATGGGGTCGGATAATCTAAGCTCGCATCGAAATTGTGATAAGGCGAAATCGTCTCCAAGAAGGCGCGTTCTTCAGCAATCTCCGGGTCGCCATATTCATCGACCCAAGAGGCGCCCGCCAAAAGCATATGATAGCGCAGCATGTCCAAAAGCGGCACTTGAATCACCACAGCATTCCACAAGTCCGGGCGCTGCGTAATCATGACGCCCATGAGCAAGCCGCCATTCGACCCGCCCATAATGCCAAGATGCTCGGACTGGGTGACGCCTTTGGCGATCAAGTCTTCGCCAACCGCGATGAAATCATCATAGATCCGCTGGCGATTGCCTTTGAGGCCGGCTTGGTGCCAGGCCGGTCCAAACTCTCCGCCGCCGCGAATATTGGCCAAGACATAAGCGCCGCCGCGCTCCAGCCACATCCGGCCAATGCCGCCACTATAGCTCGGGCGCATGGACACTTCGAAGCCGCCATAGGCATAGAGCAAAGTCGGGGTCGATCCGTCGAGCGTGATGTCTTCGCGATGCACAACAAAGTATGGGATTTTGGTGCCATCGGCGGACGTCGCTTCCATTTGCTGAACGGTGAGTCCGTTCGCATCAAATTTGGCTGGAAGCGCTTTTAAGGGCGATGTCGAATTGGTGCTTGCCTCAAATGTCAGCAACGTGTCTGGGCTGAGAAAACCCTCATAGTTCACCAGCACGGTCTCTTCGTCTTCATCGGCGAAGGACACGCTTACCTGGCCCGTGCCAGGAATCGCCACATCACTGGTTTTCCACCCGTCCGTGTCGTCATGAGTCAGCCGCAAGATCTTTCCAGCAACATTGTCATTGATGGATAGCAGAGCCGCGTTTTTGGAGACTGAGACCCCGCGCACCGCCTGGCGAGCATTGGCCCGGAAGACCAGTTCAATCGGCGGCAAGTCTTTGGTGTCGAGGAATTGCTGCAGATTGAAAGCCAATAGATCACCAGACTTGTAGGCCTCATCGCCGACCGTCCAGTCTTCTTGGAGTGTGAGGAATTGCCACCCTTTATACTCGTCTCCAAGAGACGACTTTTGGGGGATCGGGAACGCGACCGGTGCGTCATCATGCAATAGCCAATAGGTCGACGTGAAGAACGTGTCCGCTTCAACCGCACCATAAATCATAGTTCCGTCATCAAGCTCTGACGACCAAGGGAAAACGCCGACATCACTTGCCTGTCCCGCAAACAGTTCGGTGGCGTCTTCTAAAGCATCGCCGCGTTTCCAGAGGCGAATAGAGGTTGCATAGCCCGACTCCGATAGCGTTGAGCCATCACCGCCCCAATCGGTGCCAACCAAGACTGTATCATGATCGATCCAAGCGACGCTTTGCTTGGCCTCTTGCGTTTCAAATCCGCCATCGACAAAGGCTTTGGCGTCAAGATCAAACTCGCGATTGATGACGGCATCTTTACCGCCATCAGAGAGTGCCACGAAGCAAAGCGTCTTTTCTGCGCCTTTAGGCTTGAAACAGTTTGAGCCTTTGAACACCCAATTCTTGTCTTCATCCGCAGCGAGCTTGTCGAAATCGAGAACGGTTTCCCAATTTGGCGCCTCGGTTTTATAGCTGGCGAGCGAGGTGCGCCGCCATAGGCCGCGAACATTGGTGTCATCTTGCCAGAAATTATAGACCATGCCGTCCCGGATCGAGCCATAAGGGATGCGATCGGTTGAAGTCGCAAGGTCTAAGGCTTTGGCATAATTGTCTTCGAAAACAGCGTGCTCTTTAATCGCCGCCAGGGACCTATCATTCTGCGCATTGACCCAAGCGAGCACCGCCTCGCCTTCGACCTCTTCCATCCAGAGATGAGGGTCTGTTGCCACGGCTTCGACCATTTCTGCCTCAACGTTCACATCCAATTCCGCCTCTTGCTCGGGTACTGAGAGGGTTGGGTCAAGCCCCGTCATGCAAGCGGACAGGGCGGCAAGCGCCACGACTGAAACAAGGGTAAAACGCATCGAAATCCTCCGTGATTGAGGAAGGATTTAACGGTAACTGGGCTAAGCTCAAGCGCAGTATGCGCGTAGATTGCGATTTATTTGGAATTTTTTCCCGTCGACTGCCGGATGATGAGTTCAAAGTCGAACACTTCTTCGAGCGGCGCATCTTGCTCGGCATTCATCAACCGTTCGGCCGCGCGACGGCCCATCTCCGCGACAGGTTGGCGGATCGTGGTCAGCGAGGGCCAGACCGCAGAGGCGAGGCGGGTATCGTCGAATCCGGCAATCGAAATATCGCCCGGAATGCTTAGCCCCGCCGCCATCACAGCGGTCATCGCACCCACAGCCATATCATCATTGGCGGCAAAAATGGCGGTCGGGCGCGGCGAGACCTCGATCAGTTTGCGGGCCGCTTCCAGACCCGAGCGAAGGGAATAATCCCCTTCAACGACATAGGCAGGATTGGCTTTCAGTCCGGCTTCGCCGAGCGCATCCGTATAGCCTTCGCGCCGGCCTGTCGAAGCATTATGCCCAGCGGGTCCGGCGATGAAAGCGATCCGCTCATGCCCAAACTCAATTAGGTGGCGCACCATTTGGGTCGCTGCGAGCTGATCATCGAGCCGAACGACCGGGGTAGTCTCAGGCTGGCGCGCCGGCGACAAGCTCGCATAGGCCGTGCCGCTTTCATTGAGCAGAGCCAGAATGTCAGCATCATCGCAAAGTGGCGGGGTCAGCACGACGCCATCGGCGCGAGACATCAATAAGAAGTTTTCGAGCCGCTCCAGAAAATCAGGCGCTTCGCGATCGACCAGTTCCGGCAAAAGGAAATAGCCTTGCGTTCGGCAGGCCTTATAGATTCCGGTATTCACCGCAGCCACATATTCCGGCACCGGATTATCATGCAGATGGGCGATCAGGAAGGACCGCGCCCCGGCTAGCGACCGCGCCGCGGGGTTCGGGCGATAGCCGAGTTCACGCGCCGCTTTCATCACCAGCTCGCGCTTGGCGGTCCGCACATTCGGCTCATTATTCAGCACCCGCGACACCGTTTTCGCGGAAACTCCGGCCTTTTCGGCGACGTCATCTATTGTGATCGCGCGTGGCGGGCGGCTCAGGCCCATAGAGAATCTCCCAGCTAATATCTGTATGTGCCGTAAACTGACGGTGAACGCAATCTACCCGGGTGTTGTCGGAATTCCTTGCAACAGATCGGCCAAGATTCAGAAACCTGACATGAAAAACGGATGTAATGGACGAAAGAGGCCGCACGCGCCTCTCATGTGTCAGGGTCTGAGGCACTTTCCGACATCGCACGCATCATGAAGAGCGGGATCGAGCCGCGTTCTGTCATCACCCAATCGAGCGGAATGTCATGTGGCTCAGCGGGCACGTGTTCGACCTCTTGGCCAAAGAAAGCCAGCCCGCAGACAAACACGCGTCCTTTGGCGCGCAGCAGCGTCAGCGCGCGATCATAATGCCCTTTGCCATATCCCAAGCGATTGCCTTGTCGGTCAAACGCCAAAAGCGGTGTCAGCACTAAGGTCGGATAGACTTCTGGCACGTCTTCATTCGGTTCTAATAGGCCGAACTTGCGCTTTTCTAGCATGTCGCCGCGTTTATAGGCGCGATAAACCATCGCGCCATCCGCTTGTACGCAAGGCAGCGCAAGCTTGGCCCCAGCGTCGATCAGTTTGCCGATTAAAGGCCGTGGGTCGATTTCGCTACCGATGGGTAAATAGACCGCTACGCACGGACCATAGCGTTCGAACAGTTTGAGCGGGAACTTGTCCGCAAGCGTTTCACCCGCATCGGGATCGCGCGCATGGAGCTCATCGCGCAGCTCTTTCATCTGCGTCCGAAGGGCCTGTTTCTTGGCGCTCATAATGGCTCAGTATCCGCAACGGGCCTATCGGCAAGGCCGACGAGCGCTCGGGCATAAGCGCGGGCTGAGAAGGGCTGTAAGTCCTCTGCCTTCTCGCCGATCCCGACAAAATGGATCGGTAGCGCATGCGCCTCCGCAATCGCGACAAGAACGCCGCCTTTGGCGGTGCCATCAAGTTTCGTCATGACGATTCCAGATACGTCGGCGGTGTGGCGAAAGGCGTCCACTTGGCTGAGCGCATTTTGGCCAACGGTCGCGTCGAGCACTAAGATCACATCATGCGGCGCGTCTGGGTCGAGCTTGCGGGTGACACGCACGATTTTAGCGAGTTCCGCCATCAGCTCAGTCTTGTTCTGAAGGCGGCCTGCCGTATCGACCAAGACCAAGTCTAGATCTTCGGCTTTGGCTTTTTCAATGGCTTCATAAACCAAGCCAGCGGCATCTGCGCCGGGCTCTTTGGCGAGTACAGGAATACCCGCGCGCTCGCCCCAAACGGTGAGTTGTTCAATCGCGGCGGCGCGAAACGTGTCCCCCGCCACCAGCAAAGCTTTGGCGCCTTGCTCTTGCAGTTTTGAGGCGATTTTGCCGATTGTGGTTGTCTTGCCAGACCCATTAACGCCGACGAAAAGCACGATGCGGGGCCGTGCGCCGTCAGAGAAATCCACAATCTCTTCGCGGGGGGACATGATTGCTTCAATCTCATCGGCCAGGGCGATTTTGATTTCATTGTCCGTAACGTCTTTGTCGAGGCGGGTTTTAGCTAAGTTCTGAACGATCTGTGCAGAGACTTTGCCGCCCATATCAGAGGTCAAAAGAATATCCTCGAGATCCTCTAAGGCCTCATCATCAAGCTTGCGCTGCGTGAACAGGCTGGTGATCGACGCGCCCATTTTGGACGAGGATTTGGCCAGCCCCGAAGACAGTTTAGAGAAAAAGCCAGGCTCAGCGACTTCTGCATACGGATCAGGCTCGCCGCGAGCAATCGCGGCCTGGCGTTCGGCTTCGCGGCGGGCGCGCTCTTCGGCGAGCTTTTGGCGCAAGGCCTCATCCGCGCGGCGCTGCGCCAAAAGTGCAAGCTCGGCTTTGGCTTTGTCCTCTTGCGCGCGGCGGGCGGCTTCGGCTTCACGAGCCGCTTCTGCCTCTGCTGCGATCCGTTCTGCTTCGGCTTGGGCGCGCGTCGCCGCTTCGGCGGCGGCAGTATCGTCTTCTGCGCGCTGGCGCGCGCGCGCGGCCTCTTGTTCGGCTTTGAGGCGGGCCGCTTCGCGTTCTTCGGCTTGTTTGGCGAGGCGCTCGGCTTCCGCTTCAGCTTCCGCGGCTTCGCGCTTTTGGCGTTCTTCCCAAGCGCGATTGGCCTCCGCCACTTTGCGCTCAATCTCGGCTTGCTCTTCGGCTTTTCGAGCCGCCTCTTCGACGGCGCGACGCTCTGCCTCAGCGGCAGCCGCTTGTTTCGCAGCGAGCTCCTCTGCGGAGAGCTCGGGAGCCTCCATTTCGGCGCCAGCTTGCAACGCGTCGTCTTTGTTCTTCTTCTTTCCGAACCAGAGAATCATAAAGCTAAGGCTTTCAATCGTGTATCATCATGTCCGATTATCCGGGCGCGGATCGGGCGTCCAGCCTCGGCGCTGATAGGCTCAAACCGGACCGGTGTGAAGTCTGGTAAACGTCCTTGTGTCTCACGCTCAATCAGGACGTTCATCTCGGCGCCAATATAGGCGTCGAGATGCTTAACCAACGCCGCTTGGCCGGCGGCTCGCAAGCGGGCCGAGCGGTCTTTGATCACGGCTTTTTCGAGCTGCGGCATACGCGCGGCGGGCGTGCCGGGGCGCGGGCTGTATGGAAACGCATGCAGAAAGGCAATCTGGCAGGTTTCGATCAGACTTAGCGAGTTTTCAAAGGCGGCCTCGGTCTCGGTTGGAAAGCCGGCAATAATGTCTGCTCCCAGCGCGAGATCGGGGCGCAGCGCGCGCAACCGCTCCGCCAATTCAATTGCCTGCTCGCGCGAATGGCGGCGTTTCATCCGTTTCAGGATGAGATTGTCGCCATGTTGCAAACTCAAATGCATAAACGGGGCAATGCGCGGATCGGTCATCGCCTCAAACAAGGCCTCGTCCATTTCGATCGCATCAATCGAGGAAATGCGCAGCTGTTGGAGCTCCGGCACGAGTTTGAGGACTCGTTGCACCAGATTGCCCAGCTGCGGTTCGCCCGGCAGGTCGGCGCCCCAAGAGGTGAGATCAACCCCAGTGAGCACAATCTCATAATGACCGGTATCCACCAGACGCTGGATCATGCGCACCACGTCGCCGGCTGGAACCGATCTCGAATTCCCACGGCCATAAGGAATGATACAGAACGTGCAGCGATGGTCACAGCCATTTTGAACTTGCACATAGGCGCGGGCCCGTCCGTCCATGCCGTCGATCAAATGCCCAGCCGTTTCTTCGACCGACATAATGTCATTGACGCGAACTTTTTCCGTTCCACCTAGCAAGTCGATTGGTTGCCAGGTCTCAGCTTGCATCTTTTCATGGTTGCCGATCACGCGAGTGACTTCTGGCATCGCAGCGAACATGTCGGCATCGATTTGAGCCGCGCAGCCAGTGACGATGATCGGCGCATCTGGATGGTCTTTAGCGGCGCGGCGAATGGTTTGGCGGGCGGTGCGAACCGCTTCTGAAGTGACCGCGCACGTGTTCACGATGATCGCGTCGTCTAGTCCCGCTTTTTCGGCATGCCCGCGCATGACCTCGCTCTCATAGCTGTTCAGTCGACAGCCAAGGGTAATCACCTGCGAGGGTTTGGAGGCGGGGGGCGCATTCGTCATTCGTGTCGCGCATATCGCGTCACAGGACCGGAAGGGCAAGAGGGGATTGACGGGAGCTAAAAGTGAGCATATAATCACTCACTATAGAAATAAGAGGTTCGCCATGATTGGTGTCGTAATGTTGCTCTCATTTTTGGCCCCTCTGGTGGCGGCTTTAATGATCCGCCGATATGCGTGGATTGGCGCTTGCGCGGCGCTGTCGGCCATCGTCGCTGTGCCGGTGATTTACAAGCTTGTGACCCGAACTTTTGACCCGATGGGTTGGGGATTTGCCTTGCTCTTGGTGTTTTGGCCCGCCGCCGCTGGCGTAATGCTGGGCGCGCTGGTCACCGCTTTCAGACGCGCCCGAGCGGGACCGGGTGAGCTGAAAGTTTTGAATGTCGGACTGGCGGTGCTGTTAAGCGTCATGTCTGCCGGGTTTGCGCTGCTGGTCGCGTCTGACTTTTAAAGGGGACTCAGTCCGGCCGCCGAAACCGTGCCAAGATCGGATAATGATCAGAGCCAACCGATTCCAGGACCTTAAACTCGACCAATTCCAAATCGCCATCAAACATGACGTGATCGATCGAAAGCCCGAGAATGGGTGCAAAGGTTGGCCATGTATTCGACAATCGCGGATCGCCGGCGCGCTGACCTGGCAATTTCCGGAAGGTCGGGCTCCATGCGGTTAGATTAAAATCCCCCAAGAGGATGAACGTGTCTTGCGGGGCGAGCCGATTCTCCACGGCTTCGAGGATCGCGTTGCGTGCGTTGAGCGTGCGTTGTGTCAGCGGTGTGCGCGCATGCAAGGCGACGATGCGCGCATCAGCCCAAGGCGCTTGAAGATCTGCGACGAGGTAAGCCCGGCGACCGGTATCGGTTCGCAAGACTCGCTCGGCATTTTCAAACGGCAATCTTGAGAGCACTGTGATGGGATTACCCATATGTTTCGGCATGTTCTCCCAGGCGGCGTGCAGTACATGCGGGTAGGCTGGGAAGACCGGCTCATAATCCTTTGCGAGCAGGCCCGACCCCGCTTCATTGATCGCGATCAGATCGGCGCTTTCGCGTTCCGCCAATGCGTTTAGCTTCGGCATGGCGGCGTGAATGCCGTAAATATTGGCCGTAATCACGGTCAGACATTCCCCAGCCTCACAGACATGCCCGCTGCCGCGCTCAAATTTAGACAGGGTCAGGAAAGGCAGCGCCGTGAAAAACAGTATGGGCAGCGCCAATAAAGCCAGACGAATATTTTGCACCGCTAGAGTTGCTACCGAAATGGTGCTGACCAGCAAAATTTGCGGCAAAAAACTGACAATGAGTTCGAGCGGCGCAAGTCCGGGCACCGCCTGCGCCAAAACCGCAAATGGGCAGAGGATCATCAGAGTGACAATCGACAGCGCCGTCGAGCAGAGTTTGAACAGTCTAAGGCTCAAGCTCGGCGTCATATCCGGTTAGACCGTGAAGCTTTCTTCCAGCTCAACTGGTCCGGTCATGATGACATGATCTGAGGTTTCGTCCCAATGAATGAAGAGATCACCGCCATCCAGAATGAGCCGGGCCATGCGGTCTGTTTTGCCCGCGCGCACAGCGCAGACAAGCGCTGCGCAAGCGCCGGTCCCGCAGGCTTGCGTGAGCCCTGCCCCGCGCTCCCAAACGCGCAAGCGGATCGTTTCGCGATCGATAATCTGAGCAAACCCGACATTGGTGCCTTCTGGGAAAACCGGATGCCATTCGATCAGGGGTCCAATCGCGGGGATATCGTAGGCGTCAACATCCTCGACAAAGAACACGGCGTGTGGATTGCCCATGCTGACCACAGCCGGCTTATAGAGGTATGGGTCATCCATCGGGCCGATTTTCACATCAACGCCGCGCACGTCCATTTTTTCAGATAGCGGAATGTCCTCCCAGCCCATCAGCGGCGAGCCCATATCGACGCTGACCAAGCCATTTTCGGCCCGAGCGCCCTTTAGCAGATCGGCTTCGGTTTGAATCCGAACTTCAGCCTGGCCTGTTTCTTCCAACAAAAGATGCGCGACCGCTCGGGTGCCATTGCCGCAAGCTTTGACTTCACCGCCATCGGCATTCCAGAAGCGCAAAAACGCGTCAGCGCGCAGATCTTTTTCAATCGCCATGATTTGGTCGGCTTGCATGGTCTCGGCGATCTCACGAAGTTGAGCTTCGGACGGCATGAATTTGCGCTCGCGTGCGTCAAAGATCGCGAACGCGTTGCCAGCTCCATTCATCTTCCAAATTCGCATGAGACCCTCACTCACAAGCACGCCGCGTGACATAATCTTGGTCGTACGGGTTTAAAAGGCTTTATTTTGGCAGCCGCGTGGCACTCAGCCATGCCCCCGTTTGTATAAGCGCGGCGATCAGCAATAGTAGCTGCACAATCCAGTGATTGAGTGGAAAGGCAGCGATCCCTGCGGCAATCGAAAACCAATGCAGGCGCGGGTCGCTCATCAAGTATCCGGCCAACCGACGTTTGGCTTCAATTGTCGCGAGTGTGACATGGCCCCAGATCCGGTTCATGCCCGGTGGTCCAAACACATCTTGTAAGTCTTGCGGTTCTGTCACACCGGACAGTTCGGCCAGCTCGCGCACCGTGGTATGTCCAATCTCGACCCTTTGGCGCAATTGCATTGTCTGCACCAGCCTGATGAAGGCGGACAGCATCACGGCCAGCGCAATGGAGACCAGCGGAAGACCCGAAAGCAATGTCATGGCGCTCTATATAGGCGGCCCCTTCATCAAGCGATAGGCCAGCGGTCAGGAAGGCCCGGTTTCGGGCTCAGCGCGGCATGGCGGCCCAATAGTCGAAATCGAGGCAAACTCCCGGCGCATACTTGCCATCCGGCCCCCGCAAAGCGAAGGCCCCCGGGTCCTGATCTTTGACTGCAACCAGCCGCAATCGCAGCGCGCCAACCGTCTCCGACAGCTCAGCTTTATCCAATATTTCGCTCCACGCATAAATCGTGTCGTTGGCAAATAGGGGTCCGGCATGCGTGCCGCCATTGATTGCGATCAGTTCTGCCGCATTGGCTAGCCCGTTAAAGCTCAAAGCGCGGGCGATCGAGATCACCACACCACCATAAATGAGGCGTTTGCCAAACCGACTGTCTTTTTGCGCATGCGCATCGAAATGCACTTTTGCAGTATTTTGATAGAGTCGTGTGGCGATCTGATGCTCCGCTTCTTCAACTGTCATGCCGTCAACGTGATTGATCTTCTCACCGATCTCATAGGCGTCAAACCGGTGCGCAGACCCCGCGAGCGTGTCATCCCATTGCGCATAAGCCCGCGGAAAATTCAGTGTGGTCGGATCGACAGAATCTGGCAGGTCTGGCACGATCGGCGTTGGCGCCGGTGAGAAGGGATCGTGTTTATTGACCATCACCCAGCGCACATAAGATAAGGCCTCGCGTCCATGCTGATTAAAACCCGTGGTTCGAACATAGACGACGCCAGTTTTGCCGTTTGAGTTTTCCTTTTTGCCAATGACTTCAGATACCGCAACGAGCGTGTCACCGGGGTAGAGCGCCTCCAAAAAGCGTCCATCCGCATAGCCGAGATTGGCGACAGCATTCAGCGATATGTCCGGCACGGTCTTGCCAAATACGGCATGGAATCCAAGCAAGGGATCAATTGGCAGGCCGTCAAATCCATTCGCTTCAGCAAACGTGGAGGCGCTGTACAAAGCATGGCGCGTGCCGGTTAAAGCCCGATAGAGCGCGATATCTCCAACCGTTAACGTCAATGGCGTCGCATGGCGGATTTGCATGCCGATCTCAAAGTCTTCGAAAAAGTTTCCAGGATTTGATTTGGTCATGCCGCCTTAAAAGAGAGGAGGTCCGACCCGGTCAAGCCTCCCCCGACGCGATCAATCTAGTTGAGCGAATAATGCATCAGGAAAATATCTGCCATAACCAGCGTGATCGCAGTGCCACCGGATGAAAATGCCAAACCAAGATGCGGGGCAAGCCAGACCACGATTAGGCCCGAGATCAGACAGCCCCCGACAAATTGCGCCGGTCCATTCTTGACTAGTTCTTGAGCTGCGCGCGGTCCATAAAGCGCGAGTTGCGGGCCATACATGAAGGCCGCGGCAAGCAATAGAAAGAAAGCCGCTAAGAGTTGCAGAGCCAACATAGAGCCACCTTGAAGTCCTCAATCAGGCATTCTCTATGGTAGATCTTGGTTGAATTGACGTATTGGAGATCGGTGAAATTTGATCGATCAGACGATCTCTAAGAGTTTATCATTCGGTCGCCCGAGCACCGCCTGGTCGCCGTTTATACCAATCGGGCGCTGGATCAGTCGGGGATTGTCGGCCATAGCCGCGAAAACGGCGTCATCGCTAGCGGTTTCCGAGAGGTCAAACTTGATCGCATCTTTCTCGCGCAAAAAAGTGCGTGGTGAGACCCCACCCATTTTCTTGGCAATATCTTTTAGCTCTTCGACGCTTAGCCGCGTCGATGCATTCATGTATTTTCGAATGTCCGGCTCAACGCCGTTTTCCTGTAATAGTGCGAGGCCCTTCTTAGACGAGCCACAGCCGGTGTGATGGATGAGAATGTAGGACATGAAACGCGCTCCTGTTACAGTCTTAGCTGTACATAGGCGCGCGCGAGGATTCGGCAATCACGAGGCGCTAGGATTGGCAGATGCGGTAAGTTCAGGCAGATTGAGGGAATGACACTCGAACCCAAACATCCGACCTTAGAGGCGGCGCGCGCGCTGCAATCAGAACTCTTTCAACGTGCCGCCGAAATGGAGGAGGTGCGACGCCTTCCCGCGGATCTTGCTCATAAGCTTGCCGAAGGCGGCTTGTTTCGCATGGTCATGCCGTCGGCCTATGGCGGGCTGGAATGCTCGCCGCGGCAGATCGTAGACGCGGTTGAAGCCGTGGCCGAGGCCAATGCCAGCGCCGGTTGGTGTGTCATGATCGGCGCCACCGCCGCCATGAACGCCGCTTATATGGCGCCTGACATGGCGCGCGAGGTTTATGACGATCCGCTCACCATCACCGGCGGCGTCTTTGCGCCCATGGGCAAAGCGATGGTTGACGGCGATGATTATATTGTCAGCGGACGCTGGCAGTGGGGCTCTGGTTCAGCCAATTGCGGCTGGCTGTGGGGGGGCGCGATGATTTTCGAAGATGGGGAGCTGCGAAAGCTGCCAAGCGGTCGGCCGGATGCACGGATGATGGTGTTCCCTGCCTCTGAGGTTGAGCTGATCGATACCTGGCATGTTATGGGTTTAAAAGGTACGGGATCGGGCGACTTCACCGTCGATCGCGTTCGCGTGCCGATCGGCCGCTCGGTCAGTCTCGTCGCGGACAAGCCAATGACTGACGGCGCGCTTTACAAATTCCCTGCCTTTGGCTTGCTCAGCCTTGGCGTTGCCGCGACTGCGATGGGCAATGCGAAAGGGGCGTTGCAAGCCTTTGCGGATCTGGCGGGCGCGAAAAAGAATCAAGGTTCATCTAAAACGCTCAGCGAGCGGGCGACGATTCAGTCTGAAATGGCAAAATTGACCGCGGCCTTCCGCGCCGCGCGCGCATATTTGCATGACGAGATTGAAACCACTTGGGAGATCGCGCAGCATCACGATGAGATCCCGGTTGAGCGTCGGGCGGCTTTGCGCATGGCCTGCACACATATGGTGCGGACCGGCGCGGATGTCTGCCGGAATTGTTATGAATTGGGCGGTGGGGCAGCCCTGTTCGAGACCAGCGATCTGCAGCGAAGGTTCCGCGATTCTCAGGCGATGACACAGCATATCGTCACCGCGCCAGCGACCTGGGAATTGACGGGACGGCTATTGTTCGGTCTGCCGACCGATGCGAGCATGGTCTAAGCCTTATTCGGCCTCGGCGATCACTTCGTCCGTGCCACGAGCCAAGGTTTTCATAACGCCATCGGTTTCCTCTGCCGTTTCAACAGGGGTCTCCTTCTTCCGATTATAGGTCCGGCGACGTTTCGGCTTTTCAGCCTCGTCCGCGTCGGCCTGAAGAGGTTCAGGGGTGTCTGACACCGTGTCTGCGACCGTCTCGGTTGATGTTGGCTCAAACTCTTCGCGTGGCTTGCGCGGGCGGCGGCGCGGTTTAGCGTCCCCGGTCTCGCCGTCCGCGACGGTTTCGGGCGCTTCATCGCTTGGCATTTCGTCGGAAGCCGCAGCGGCGTCATCCGTCTCGCCGGTCTCCGCGCGGTCAGCCTCGCGTTGGGCGCGCTCTTCGGCTTTCGCCGCATCACGGGCTTCGCGTTCGAGGCGCGCTTCTTCTTTTTGCTTTTCAAACTCGGCAACGATGCGCGCATAATGTTCGGCATGTTGGAACAGCGCTTCGGCTTTCACGCGGTCACCAGAGGTGTGAGCGTCGCGTGCATATTGGAGGTATTTATCCAAAATCTGCTGCGCCGATCCGCGAATGCGGACGTCTGGCCCATTGCTCTCATAATGGCGGTTCGGGTTCGGATTGTTGTTATTGTTTCCACCAGAGCGACGACGGCGCTTGCGCTGCATGGCCATAGGCAATTCCTGATCTTAAAAGTCCGAAATACGGACGGTTTACGCGCGCGCTGATCTTACTTTCTAGATAATCGCGCTGACTAAAGGTCCGACAGGTTGCCCCCTGGTCGCGTACCTTGGAGTTTACGTAGCGCGACAATTCGGTTTCGCCAAGGGGGGGTCTGCTAAGTTTTTGAGGCGGCGATGACCCGATCATTGCCGCCAAGATCTCGATGATGGCTCAGATCTGCAAAACCATGCTGCTTTAAAAGGTCCGAAACCGGCTGATTCTGATCATATCCAATCTCTAGGACCAAATGGGTCCCGGCCCGCATATGCTCGGCGGCGCGTGCGAGCATGTTGCGATAGCAAGCCAGACCGTCCTGTCCGCCGTCGAGCGCCTTGCGCGGATCAAAGTCTCGCACTTCCGGCTCCAGCGTCAAAAGCGTCTCGCTGCGAATGTAAGGCGGATTCGAGACGATCAGGTCGCAGCGCTCCCACCCCGTCCAGGCGGCCCAGGACCCGATGAAGAGCTCGGCGCGATCGGTCAGATCCAAATGATCGAAATTCTCCTGCGCCAAAGCGCCGGCTTCAGCGCTCGCTTCTATGGCGGTTCCGCAAACGCTTGGTCTTGAGTGCAAGAGCGCGGCAAGCAACGCCCCGCTGCCGGTGCCTAAATCGGCAATTCGCCACTCGGCTTGTTCTGGGATGCGGGCGAGCGCGACGTCCACGACGCATTCGCTATCGGATCGCGGGATGAGGGCCCGCGCGTCTGATTTGAGCCGCAATCCGTAAAAATCGACCCAACCAGACAGGTGCGCCAAAGGCCGACGCGCGGCGCGCTGGTCGAGAAGCTCTGTCAGTGCCGCGCGATGTGCGGGCGTGGCATCGTCCTGTTCGCGGGCGATCAGACCTTCGGCGGTGAGCCCGCTGGCCAGTAAGACCAGCTGCCGCGCTTCGTATGCCGGACTGCTTATCCCAACAGTTTGGAGGTGTTGGGTCGCAGCAAGGAGCAATTGGGCATAAGTCGCCGTCACGCCTCTTCCATTGCGGCCAGACGCCGGGCCTGGTCTTCGGTCATCAAAGCCGCCACCACATCTTCTAGCTTGTCTCCGGCAATAACCTTATCGAGCGCATATAGCGTCAGGCCGATGCGGTGATCGGTGACTCGGTTTTCGGGATAATTATAGGTGCGGATCTTTTCTGATCGATCTCCAGATCCGACTTGTGAGGCTCTGGCCTCGGCGCGCTCCGCGTCGCGCTCT
This sequence comes from Pseudomonadota bacterium, assembly GCA_039815905.1. GTDB lineage: Bacteria > Pseudomonadota > Alphaproteobacteria > Caulobacterales > Hyphomonadaceae > Henriciella. The sequence goes on from JBCBYJ010000006.1 coordinate 16,256, forward strand.
TGTTTCTCTTTTTCATACAGCCGGATCTTCAGCTGTTGCATGGCTTTGTCGCGATTAACGTGCTGCGACTTTTCCGAACTCGTTGCGACAAGTCCGGTGGGCAAGTGGGTGATTCGAACCGCCGAATCTGTTGTGTTGACGTGTTGGCCGCCGGATCCAGACGCGCGCATCGTGTCGATCCGAATGTCTTCGGCGCGAATATCGATCTCAACGTCTTCTGGCGCTGGCAGGACCGCAATAGAGGCCGCCGAGGTGTGGACGCGGCCTTGTGTTTCGGTCGCGGGCACACGCTGCACGCGGTGGACCCCTGACTCCCATTTCAAGCGCCCATATACGCCATCGCCTTCGACATTTGCGATGATCTCTTTATAGCCGCCAACATCGCCTTCTGAAGCGCTTTGCAGGTCAATCTTCCAACCTTGGAGCTGGGCATAGCGCGAATACATTCGAAACAGATCACCGGCGAAAAGCGCCGCTTCATCGCCGCCCGTTCCGGCGCGGACTTCGAGCACGATATTGGCTTTGTCGTCGGCATCCTTCGGCAGTAATAAGAGCTGCATTTCGCTTTCAGCTTCGGGAATTTTCACCTTCAGCTCACTCGCTTCCTCTTGCGCCAATTCTGCCATGTCTGGATCATCGCTTTTGAGCAAGGATTCAGCTTCCGTCAGCGCCGCGCGCATGGCAATCAAGTCGCGGGCGGCATCGACAACCGGCTTTAATTCAGAATGTTCGCGAGACAGCGCAACGATTTCATCGCCATCGGTTGTCGCGCCCATCCGGGCTTCAACCTCTTCAAAGCGTTCAATAACCTGTTCAAGGCGGGATTGCGGAATTGTAGACATATCCCGCCTCTAAACCGGATCGGGACCTACAGGAAGACCCGAAACACTTCCAGCCCAGCCATCACAAACAAGACAATGGTGCCGAGACTGAAGACGGTGAAACGGGGCAAAACTTTTGGCGATAAGACCTGAATCAATGAGTGGAGCACGCGCATGCCAACATAGGCGTAACCAAGCGTCAGCATGAGCGAACTGTCGCCGCCTGTAAGGGCCGCAAACACCATCAATGCATAGAATATGGTCGGCTGCTCGTGTAGATGATTGTAATTGTCCGCGACCGCCCGCACCCCCGTCGGAAGCCTATCCGCATAAGTGCCGGGGTGACGTGCGGCATCTGGGTCAATCTTGGCTTTCTGCATGGCCGGGAGCCGGGTCGCATACATCCACAACCACATGATCAAGGTCCAGCAGACGAGCAATAGAACCGGTATCAAAAACGCTTTGAGATCCGCGATTTGCTCGTTCAAGAGCGTCTCAATGATCCGTCCAAAATCAGGGGCTTCCATTTCCATATCTTCCTCCAGCAAGCTTATTTTTGCCGCAGGCTAGAGCTCATTTACTTATTTGCAAAGAGGCGTCCCGGCGCACGGGCTCGCTGAAATGAGCGGACATGAAGGCGATGAAAGCTTCAATGTCTTCGGCGACAACGCTATGACCCCCTGCCCGCAGCCAATAGCTGATATCGGCGCTGGGGTCGAAATCCCGCATCTCTGCCTTGTCCGGCAAGCCGACCAATCCTCGCGCTTCATAGATCACGTCTGCGGCCGCGGCGAGGCGGAACGAGGAGTTCGGATCAGACCAAACATCCCGGCGTCCATTACCCAAAAAGATCGGCTTAGGGGCCGATAGAGCCAGTAAAAAATGCTGATCCAGGGCCAAAACTAGACCCGCTTCAAGGTCCGATCCGAGCTCTGGTCGCGTCCAATGTGGATAGGATTTTGCCATCCGCGCGAGGGTCTCGCCGGTTTTTGATCGCGACGAAGAGCCACCCCCAAACCCAGATTGGTGAGCGATCGCGGCGGCCACTTTGTTCGACCAGGCAGATGCGATCAAAGCCGCTTTGCCGAATCGCGAATGCCCCAAAGCGGCGATCGCGTCAGATTGAACGCGCTGGTCCTGGCCCAGCATGTCAGCGGCGGCATGAAACCCATAGGCCCACGACATCAGGGCGCTCGTCGGTTTCGGGCCTGGTTCAAGCGCTGCCATCACCGATTGGGCCGCTTCATTGGAATCCGGGACAAATCCGGAGCCGTAAAAACTGGCATAAGCAAAACCGGCCTCGAAATATTGGTCGATCGGCGCATAGGCGATGTAGGTCCCAAAAATATTCGTCGCCAAGAAGCCAACCATGCCCGTCATTCTAGATCCGTCGCAGACCGAACCGTCCGGCGCGGTCACCGGATCTTCAGGAAAAACAGAACAATTATCAGCGAAGGTCTGGCTGATGATCAGGGGCACCGGCGCGGATTGGGCTTGATTTGGATACGCCACCACTATCGGAAACTTGCGCGCTGTGTCCCCCTCGCCAATGGTCAGCATGACCTCTTCAAGGGTTCCACGCCCATTTAAATAGTTGGGATCAATGACCCGCGCCGGCGCCATCGAAACGGGTAAGTTTCTCGGCCACGGCCCGTACAGCTCATTTTCAAGGGTCGCGCGCGCTTCAATATCGTCAAAAGGCAGCGTCAGCGGAGGTGTTGGAAGCGGCTTATTACCCGTCTCAAGGCTCGCATAATTCAGGCCGAGCATGGTGCAAGCGGACATCAATGCGATGATAATACCAGCGAGGATGAGACGGATACCCCATTTGAGTCCTTGCACAATCATATCGCGCGCCTCCTATTGCCGACAAACTCGCTTACTTGGCACGCCTCTGCACGGCAAGCGCCGATATGGGAATTCCACTTCACGCTTGCGCGATCTTGGATATAAGGCGTTATGCAAGTGGTATTACGACTTATTGTAGCGATCATTTTTGGACTGAATCTGGGCGCTCTGAGCGCCCTTTGGTTCGGCGGCCTGATCGATGGCGGGCCGAAAATTGGCAATGCGATTGACGCTGACGGCTGGCGTAGCGATTGGTCCATCGGCTCTGAGAACGCAAATCCTTATGTGCGTGCACGTGTCGCCCGCAATGGCCTGATGGGCTTGCGCAAAGAAGAAGCAGTGTACTTCATGAATACTGAAGACCAAGACGGCGCGCGCTTGACCGAGGATTGCGACTATCGCGTGAGCGGCGGCGCGATGCCAGCGGCGTGGTGGTCGATCACGCTTTATGATGTCGATAATCGTCTGCCCATGAATGAAGACGCGGCATTGTCGTTTGATCAGACCAAAGCCGAACGGCTTGGCACGATGGACGCAGAAGGCTGGTCCTTCCTGATTTCGGCGACTGCGCCGGACGGCGCTGATCCGGCCTGGGTCTCTAGCCGCGCGGGCGGCGAGTTCGATGTGACACTGCGGCTCTATCAGCCGAGCGCTGACCTTCTGGACGATCCAGAAGCGGTGCTGATCCCGCCCAAAATCGAACGCTTATCGTGCCGGGCAGGAGCGGCATAATGCGCGTTATCTTGCCTATAATTGTCTTCGTGTTGTGCGTCGTGCTGGGGCATTCCTTGGTGATCAATGGCATTCCCGGCTTTATCATGGGCAAAGCGCATCAAACGTTTGAAGCCCAAGGTGTGCCTCAGAATCAGTGGGTCGGGTCGCCGCGTCAAACCCCGCAAACCCAGCGGATCGTTCGCCCCTCGCCAGACTTGGCCTATGCTGTCTGTAGGTTCGATACCACGGCGAGCCCGGTTTTCATCTCGGCGCCGATTTGGGACGGCTATGGATCGCTCTCTATTTTCAACGATCAGACCGATAATGTCTTTGTCGCGGATTTGGGACCGAATAGCGATTTTACCGGCATTGAAGTGCGTCGTCCGGCTGAGAATACGGCACAAAATGCGCTCACCCTGGACGGGCGCGGCGTCGCCGTCATTCGGAGACTGGCGCCGCAAAGGGAAACTTATGAAGCGGCCAACGCCTTAGTTGCAGAGGCCGTCTGCAGGCCGATCGAATAGGCGTTATTCGGCGGGCACCGGGTCAGCTGCGCGCTGAGCTTGCAGGCGGGCGGCCTTGGCTTCGACTTGCGCAACAATGGCATCGACCATGTCGGCATTTGAAAGCTTGTGATCGGGCCGGCCAGACACATACATCATGCCGCTCTCTTTGCCGCCGCCGGTAAAGCCAAGATCGGTCATCGCCGCTTCGCCTGGTCCATTGACCACGCAGCCAATAATCGACAGCGTGATCGGCTCGGCGATATGGGCGAGGCGTTCCTCTAAGGTTTGCACGGTTGTGATCACGTCAAACCCCTGGCGAGAGCAGCTCGGACAAGAAATTATGTTGACGCCGCGCGTCCGCAAGCCAAGCGATTTCAGCATATCAAAGCCGACTTTTACCTCTTCAACAGGATCATCTGAGAGCGAGACGCGAATTGTGTCGCCAATTCCCATCCAGAGCAGATTGCCCATACCGATTGACGATTTCACGGTGCCGATCCTGCGCCCGCCGGCTTCTGTAATCCCCAAATGAAGCGGCGCATCGGTCGCTTCGGCGAGCTGCTGATATGCCGCCACAGCGAGGAACATATCAGAGGCTTTGACGCTGATCTTATAATCATGAAATCCGAGATCATCGAGAATGCGCGTGTGATCAAGCGCGCTTTCGACCATCGCGTCGGGACAGGGCTCACCATATTTTTCGAGCAAGTGCCTTTCCAAAGACCCGCCATTCACCCCGATGCGGATCGAGCAGCCATTGTTTCGCGCGGCGCTGACAACCTCCTTCACGCGGTCGGGCGAGCCAATATTGCCAGGATTGATACGCAAACAAGCGGCGCCCGCCTCTGCCGCCTCAATGCCGCGCTTATAATGAAAGTGAATGTCCGCCACCAAAGGCACTGAAGCGCCTTTGGCGATGGCTTTGAGCGCTGCCGTCGAGGACTCATCTGGGCAAGACACTCGGACAATATCCGCACCGGCCTCTGCAGCGCGCTCGATTTGGTCCAAGGTGGCGCTGACATCTGGGGTCGGCGTATTTGTCATGGTCTGCACGCTGATTGGCGCGTCGCCACCAACCGCCACCGGCCCGACCATGATCTGACGGGAGGTGCGCCGGTCAATATTGCGCCACGGCCGAATTGGATTGTGCGTCATAGCGCCAGGCTCCTAAGCCAAGTTTCAGCGCTCATTTGGCCCCGAAATGCGGCGAGGTAAAGGCCTCTCAATGCCGCAGATTTAGATCAAATTGTTCGTTTCGAATGCACGTTCCGTCAAACACGATTTGATAAGACACGCGATAAGGCGAGATGAACCCACTGGAGCAAGAGATGCCCAAATTGCCAGTCCCCGGCTATTTTGCCCCGAAGTGGCAAAAGCAACTGGACATGTTTGCAAGCGACAAACGCGGTATCGCCGCGGTCGAATTTGCTTTAATCGCTATACCGTTTTTCTTTCTGATTTTCGGTCTGCTCGAAGTTTGCGTGATCTTTATCATGTCATCCGTCTTGGAGCACGGGGCCAGCGAAGCGGCCCGGGCGATTAAGACAGGTCAGTTCCAGCTAGGCGGATTTGGCGAGCTGGCTTTCAAAAACGCGGTCTGTGCCGAGCTATTTGATCTGATGAGCTGTGACGGCAAACTCAAGATTGATGTGCAGACGTTTAGCAGCTTTGCAGGCACCAGTAACCCGTCTCCAATCGATCCAGGGACCGGCGATTTGGACGATAGCTCATTCGGCTTCGTACCAGGCGCTCAAAACCAGATTGTTGTGATCCGAGTTTTTTATGAGTGGGATTTAATCATTCCGATTATGAGCAAACCACTGGCGAATATGAGCGGAGATCGTCGTCTCTTGCAGGCGACCATCGCATTCCGAAATGAGCCGTTCGGGAACTCGAGCGCCAGCGCGACACCATAGGGGCGAGTAATATGCGTGTAACACCATTTACAGTGATGAAGAGATGCCTTCGTGATGATGACGGCGTTTCTGCAGTTGAATTCGCTTTGATCGCGCCTTTGATGGCGATGATCTATTTTGGATGTATCGAGCTCTCATTGATGATGACACTCGATCGCAAGGTCACAGGCGCGACGGCTGCTTTAGGGGATTTGACCTCTCGAGCCTCGTCCATCTCGAATGATGAGCTGGCCGACATTTTGGAAGCGACCCGTATGGTCATGCAGCCCAATGACATGACCAAATCACGCATGCGGGTGACCAGTCTTTATGAGGATAGTGGTCTGGTAAAAGTTGCTTGGAGCGATGGCTGCAATCTGAGCGCTTATAATGTCGATGAGGTTGTCACGATCCCGGCCAATCTGATCCCCACGGGCGGGACAATCATCATGGCTGAGATTGAGTATGATTATATCTCTGGCATCGGCTATTTCTTCTCATCGGCAAAGAAGTTGACGGATCGGTTCTATCTGCGTCCGCGCCGGGTCGATGCCATCTCTCGCGACCGATCTGACGGAGCGTTCAGCTGCGCCTATATTCCGTAGCGGCTGGCGGATTTGCTCAGCCGTTCAGGTTTTTAAGTGATCTGGGGTTTTGTCTGCTTTGACGAAAAACGCGACGCCGAACAGGCCGACTAAAAAGAGCAGTCCGACCCCAGAAAAGCCGATCCGCTGATCATTGAACGCGGCCGTCATGACGCTGACCACGAGCGGCCCGATCCAAACTGTGACGCTTGCCGACATCGCATAGAAGCCGAAAAACTCACCAATCCGTTCCGGCGGCGCGATATGCACGAGCATATACCGGCTGGATGAGATGCAAGCCACGATCGCGATCGCGGTTGGGACCACCAAGATCAGATAAGCAACATCACATAGCCGCGTAAACAGGCCTGACCCTAACCCGTTCCACACCTCATACCCGGCTGGAATAAGACCAAAGAAAAGCGATTCTTGCGTAATCGAGACTTGGATCAACAGGACCAAGAGTATCCCGCTCAGCTCCACGATCAGGGCGCGTTTGGGGCCAAGCCAGCCATCAAGTGCGCCGCCGATAACGCCCCCTAAGGCGCCGATCAAAGAGCCGAGTATTCCATAGACCATGACCTCGGTGAGGCTCCATCCGAGCACGCCGGCGACATAGACGCCGCCTAGCGTGAGCAGAACGGCGATACCGTCCGCATAGATCATCCGCGCCAGCAAATATTTCATAATGTTCGGGGACTCGCGAAACTTTTGCACGATGAACTGGAACGCATTGATCGGCGCCGACCATAGATAGTTCAGCCCCGACGGGCTGCCCCAAAGTTTAAAGTTAGGCGGTGTGAAGGTTTCGACGGTGCCGCGCCGCCAGCTGCCGAGACTGCCATAATTGTCCGGCATGAACAGGAAAAACGGGATGATGAAGACGGCCAACCAGACGGCGACAATCGGTCCTGAGAGCGGGCCGATTTGACCGGGATATGCTTGCACCCATGGGATTAAGTAACTCGCTGCGATCAGACCAATCAGCATAATCACACCGGCCGTATTGCCAAAGGCGAGACCGAGCCCAGAGATCATGGGCAGCGATTTCGGGCTCCCGGCCGCGGGCAGGAGCGCATTGTGCAGAAGCTCCGAGATTGTGTAGCAGCAATACGCCGTGGCCAGCAGCAACATGCCAAAACCAACCGCGCCAGGCGTGCCTGGCAGAATAAAGCCGAGGCCCGCGGAGCACAGACCCATCATCGCCAAGACGATGAAAATAAACAGCTTCTTGCCGCCCCCTTTGTCGACAATCACCCCTAAAACGGGCGCCAGGATCGCCATAGTAAAGCCCGCCGCGGCGATCGTATTGGCGACCACGGTCTGGCCTGCTGGACCGCCGCCAACGACCTGTCCGGCAAAGTATGGCGTGAACACATAGATGACGATGACATTGTAATACGGATTGCGCGCCCACTCGAAGATTGCCCAGGCGAGCCCTTTGATCCCGAGCGCTGTGCCCTCCGCGCCGTCATTGGCATCGCCATCCGTCACTATCGGTGCAGCGCTCATATATTTGTCTCC